>NYYB01000178.1 GCA_002685755.1 Nitrospinota bacterium | reverse complement strand
TAGTCGCGGTCGATGACGCCCACCGCCTTGAAGCGGGAGAGCGAAGCCCTGAGCTCATCGGTCGGGAACGGGCGCACCCACTTGAGGCGGACCATTCCGACTTTCTTCCCGGCCTTGCGCATCTCACGGATAGCCACCTTCACCGGCAGGGCCAGCGTGCCCATCCCGACGAGAACGACATCGGCATCCTCGGTCATGTACTCCTCGAGGAAAGGGTTAACATCCTCGCCGAAAATGCGACTGAAGTCCTTGTAGGCCTCTTTCATCACAGTGTAGGCATTCTTGCCTGCCTCGCTGCTCTGCCGTCGGACTTCCATCAACCAGTCCTCGTTCGCCTGAGGCGCGATCGTTATGGGGTTGTCCGGGTGGAGGAGAAGATCGCCCCGGTCATAGGGCGGCAGGAATTCGTTCACCTGCTCCTGGCTCGGAACTGTCACCGTCGCCTGGCTATGGGTGAGGAAGGCGCCGTCCATCGCGATGGCGCAGGGCAGGAACACCCGCGGATCCTCGGCCACGCGGTAGGACATGAGGCCCAGCTCGACCACTTCCTGGGCGGTGGAGGGGAAGTTGATCATCCACCCCAGGTCGCGCACGAGTAGCGCGTCGTTGTGCTCGGTGCCGAAGGCGCCCGGGTCGTCGAGCGCCCGGCAGCCCACCAGCGCCACCATCGGAAGCCGAAGGCCGGCGGTCACCGCGAGCGGCTCCATCGCGTAGAGCCAGCCCACGCCGCTCGAACCTGTGAACACCCGCGCTCCGCAGGCCGAGGCGTGCTTGACGACCTCGAACTGGCCGTGTTCGCTTTCGGCCGGAATATAGTCGGCGTCAAAATCGCCGTTCGCGATCATTTTCGAGACGAACTGCATCACCGTGTCATAGGGGCGGATGGGATAGGCGGTGAGAACATCCACATCGGCCAGACGGCAGATGTGGGCCATCACCTCGCTCCCCGTTAGAAGCTCTACCCCAGCCCCTTTCTGCTCTACTGCTGTCGCCATCTTTTCAGCTCCTATTAGAGTTCTTTCAGGGATTTGGTGGAAAAGGTCTTGTCGTTATGTCCGCCCTCGAGACCCAGGCCCGAGAAAGCGCCGGCAAGCCCGGTGATCGGGTGGCGATTCTCCACCTTGCCCGCCGAGAGTTTGTCTTCAACGTATTTGCCGAAAGCGTCCTTATCGCTGGTCCACATCTGATACTGGCTGTCCCTGTCCTCGAAAGCGGTTTCGTAGGCCATCTGAAGGCATTCAGGAACCGGACAAATGGCCTCGCAGACCCCGCAGCCGATGCAGGCTTCCATGTTAGGATCGAAGTAGCCGTCCGGCGTCACGTCGAAGGCACTGTCCGGGCAAGCGACCCAGCAGAGGGTGCACTTCGTGCACTTGTCGAACTGGAGCACCGGCCGCATCGAGCGGGTGGACCATTTCTTGAAATACGGGTTCCGGCCCGGAACATACCCGTCCTTCGAGTCGCCGTAGCCGTTGTGGCCGCCCACGGCGTCGATGACGACGCCCGGCCGCATGGAGTCCCAGCCGAGCAGCTCGAAGGTGAAGGGAACCTCGGTGTTGCCCTCGCCCGCCTTGACTTCGTCGGAGCGCGCATCCTCGAAGCTCGCCCGCGCGGCCTCGACGTGATGATCGCCGCCGACGTTTTCGCGGATGGCGGCCTCAAGAGAAGCCATCGAGCAAATCTCGGGGCAGGCCTTGAGGGTCGCGCCGAGACAGCGAGCGTCGGTGCCGTCGTCCTTGTAGACAAAAAGGCCGGCGAAGCTGGCGCCGCCCTTGAGGATGGACAGCTTGTAGGGCGTGTCTCTCCGGTGCATCTGCTTGACGAGAGCCTCGGACGGGTTGTTCGAGGTCATGATAAGCGTACCGCCCGGCTTCGTCACAGCGTTGAGCGGTTGCAGCCCGGTCCAGGCCCACGACTCGAGCCCCTGGGTCAAGGTGTCGTCCGCGCAGATGGAGACATCGACCTGCTTGGGTTCGTACTGCGCGGCGATCTCCTCGAGCTCCTCCGGCGTGTCGGTGATATAGCCGAACTGCTTCGCCGGAATGCCGTTGCGCTCGGGCGAGTCGCTGTAGCGTCCGAACGAGACGCCGTGCTTGCCTTCCTTGACGGCCGCCAGGATCATGGTCCGGCTAATCTTTTGCGCGAGCTGCCTTTGAAAAACTCCTCTGTAAATCACCTCGAAAGAAACTATGCCCACACCATTTACCTCCCGAATCCGATTAGGAGTTTCACGGTAGCCGGCCAAAAGTCAGGCCGGCAGAAAAAAAAACAATCTCAAACAGAAATACCCGCCGAAGGTCCGGCGGAACGATCGAAACCGCCTATCGCCTCGTCCCCTAGTTCCCCTCCCTCGTTAGAAATGAAGCGCAGTTCGTTAATTTATGGCCGACTCGGAATTCATTTCCCCGCCCTCGATTTCGAGCAGGTGACTGATCATGTTCGCCACGGCGTCTTGCTCCCGGCCGTTTTTCACGGCATCGAGAATCTTCAGATGCGTCTCGTGAGACCGGATGCGGTCGCTTATCCTGCGGACCGAGCGCTCCCTGAGCTCGCGGAGCGAGGCCAACAGGGTGCCGAGTAGTTTTTCGAGAAACTCGTTCTTGGCCGCCCCGGCGAGAGCCATGTGGAACTGGGTGTCCTCCTCGATGCCGCTTCCACCGGTATCCACCGCTTTTCGCTGCCGCACGAGAATCCGGTCAAGCTCCCTAAGCTCGTCGGTGCCAGCCCGCTCGGCCGCGAGGGCGGCGATCTGGGGCTCGAGAACCCGCCGGGCCTCGAAGAGGTGGTGGACCCCGCTCTCCTCCTCGGAGATTCGCGCCGAAAGGACCGGGACCAGCGAATCGGGGGTGGCGATAATGAATGTCCCCTCGCCCTGTCGGGTTACCACCAGGTTGGCCGACTCGAGCGCCCGCGTCGCCTCGCGGACCGAATTTCTCCCAACAGCGAAGCGCTCGCCCAACTCGCGTTCGGAGGGGAGTTTGTCCCCGACCTTGAGGTCGCCGCTCAGGATCAGCGAGGTGATCTGGGAGACGATCTCCTCGTAGACTCTGACTCTTCGAACGGCTTGGAGCTGGGGCTCAATTGCCAAGTAAATTCTCTCCGCGGCGGAGCATATTATTTAATTATGAATTTGTAGGATTATGGTGTTATGGAGTCATCCTACAAGTAAGGGAAACCTAACAATCACGGTATGCCGTGTCAAGGACTTCAGAGTAATAATTCTCTTTGCCCGGGGAACGGGGGGACGAGAAAACACATGAACATATTCTGTTATATATTTGTTATATCCTAACTTATGAAATTATAACGCGCACTTCCCCTTACCCTTGCGCCATGCTAAAATAAAAAATAATCGGACCCGCTCCCTTCGAACACAGGCGCGCCCTTCCGGTGATTATTGAAATCGAAATTTATCGAGATCGAAATTTTCCCCTAGGAGAGACGATTGAACCGCGGACGGCTCCTTGCTCTAATAACCACCGGACACGCCGCCGAGCACTGGTATCTGGGCATTTTCGGGCCCGTCCTCCCGTTTCTCGTCAAGGATCTGAACATCTCCCTCACCGAGGTGGGAATTCTTTATACCGGCCGCTCGGTGTTCAGCGCACTCTCGAGCGCGAGCACAGGCTACGCCATCGACCGGCTTGGGGGCGGAAAATGGGTACTGGTTGTTTGCCTCGCCGGAATCGCCGTTTTCTATGGCGGAATGAGCATGGCATCGGGCCTGATTTCTTTAATTCCCCTCTTCTGGCTCAGCGGGTTGTTTTCCCATTTATGGCATCCGCCCTCGATGGGCCTCCTTGGCGAGCGATTCACCGACAGGAGGGGGTTCGCCCTGGGCCTTCATGGCACGGGGGCGAATATCAGCCAGACTATCGCTCCCTTGGTGGCGGGATACCTCCTTCTCATCATGGATTGGCGCGCCACTCTCCTCGTCAACATGACGCCGCTGATGCTGGCCGCCCTCTTGCTAGGAGTACTTCTTCCGCCTTTCAGCCTGAAACAAACCCAACCGCAGGGCCCTGGAGTTCCCCGGCGGGCGCACTTCTCCCTCCTGAAAGACCCAGCGTTCGGCGCCACGGCATTGATTGCCGGAGCTCTGACCGTCGGCCACCATGGCCTCATTATTTTTCTTCCTATACTTTTGATGAAAAAACATGCTGCGAGCCCCGAGTGGATTGGTCTATGTCTCGGTTTATATGCGGCATCCGCCATTATTCCCGAAGCCATTGTCGGTTATGTTTCGGACCGCATTTCGAGGAAATTCGTTTTGGTTTTCGGCCTGACGGTGGGAGGGCTCTCTCTGGTGGCCATACCCGCCGCCGCACACGGCTCCCTGATCATTCTTCCTCTGGTAATCTTGGGGGTTTTTCTCCGCTCTCTCCGGCCTGTCATTTTTGCCCATGCGTTGGATACTTCTCCTCCACACCTCAAAGCGAGCACCGTTGGCTTCCTATTCACAACAAATCAATGTTTTACGGCAACCGGCCCCTTGCTCGCGGGAATGCTGTCTGATTATTACGGAGTAGATGCCGCCCTCTGGTTTTTTGGCGGGCTCACACTTGGCATTCTTCCATTGTTTGCTTTTCTTCCGAATTTCTCCGAAAAATCCAAGAAACGCTCTGTCGCCGTCGACGAGGGCGATTCCATGACGCTGTAATCCCTGCCGGGAGACTCGCCTCATGCGCATATCCATTCACGAACACCCCGGCTTCCACCATGTCGAGCGGCTTCTCTCCGGTGGAGTGCCCACTCCTCAAGCCGCCGATCTGCTCTCCTCCCTTGGCGTCAACAATCAAGAACAAGCCGCACGAAGCCTTCAGTCCTTGGCGCTTCACCCCTCGTTTCCCCGCGGGGACAACGCTTTTCTTGGCCAATTTCTTGAATCCCTTGGTGAAACTTTTGAGCCCGAGCGAGCGATGGCCAATCTTGAGCGTATTCTCGAATCAATGGAAAATCCAGACGCCCTCCTTTCGGCGCTAAGGCGATCAAGCGAACGCCGCTCAATTGTCCTCACTCTCGCAGGCGGAAGTCAGTTTCTCTCGGACACCATCCTTCGCCATCCGGAATATCTCGACTGGCTTCTCAAGCCAATGACCCTCCGGAAGGAGCGCACCTTCGAGAAGATATTCCTTGAGTTATGGCGCTGGGTTCGAGAGGCGAGGGAGCACCCCGGCGGTCCCGCCGACGCCCTGAGGCGGTTCCGGCAACGCGAATATCTCCGCATCGGCATCCGAGACCTCCTCAGGATGGCTTCCACGGAAGAAACCACGTTGTCCCTTTCCAATCTGGCGGATGCCACCCTTGAAGCCGCACTACGAATTTCCCAGGGCGAACTTCATGCGCAATACGGAAAACCTCGATGGCGGACTCCAAATGGCCGCTGGTCCTCCTGCGATTTCGCCATTATAGGAATGGGGAAACTTGGCGGGAGAGAACTTAATTTCAGCTCGGACATCGATCTCATATTCGTCTATTCCTCGGATGAGGGAAAAACCCGGGGAATTCCCGGTTCCTACACCGGGAGGCGAAGAGGACAAATATCCAGCCATGAATTTTACGTGCGCCTCTCTCGGCGGGTCATCCAGTTGATGGCGGAAAACACCGAGGAAGGCCTCGTTTTTCGGGTTGACACGCGTCTTCGTCCAGAGGGCTCCCAGGGCGCATTGGCATACTCCTTGAGAAGTTGCGAGATCTATTACGAATCCTGGGGAGAAACATGGGAGCGGCAGGCCTTGATCAAGGCCCGCCATTGCGCGGGCGACAACGCTCTGGGCCGAAAATTCCTGGAGATGACCCGGCCATTCATTTACCGAAGAACCCTGGACGTAAGTGCTCTAGATGAAATCGCCCGAATCAAGGACAGGATCAACAGAAAATTGGCCTCCAGCGGACAATCCGCTCTGAATATCAAACTCGGGGAGGGCGGCATCCGCGAAATTGAATTCATCATCCAGTCCTTTCAGCTCATTTATGGCGGAAAAGAGCCCTTTCTTCGGAAACAGAACTCTCTCCAGGCCCTCTCGGCCATCAAAGAGGTTGGGCTATTACCCATAATCGACTGCGATGATCTGGCCGAAGCCTATACTTTTCTTCGGGATGTGGAGCATCGCGTTCAAGTCACTCATGGCCTTCAAACACACGATCTTCCTGAAGACAGGCACGGGTTGACTGTCCTCGCCCGAAAAATGGGCTTCGTGCCCAATGAAGCCGGCGAAAAAGAAAAATTCGAAGACGCCTTGAAAGGTTATCGGGGAATCTCATCCCGAATTTTCGACGATCTCTTCCGCCGCCAGGATAAAAACACCACTTCCGAAGAGGACACGGAACGAATCGGTGCGAAAGAGCTGTTGAGCGCCAAGACTTTGGAGGATTCCCTCTCGCCCGCCGATCTGGCCCCCTATAATTTTGCGGACCCCGATTCAGCAAGTTCGCTTCTTCGCCTTATGCGCAACGGGGAGCAGTTTCAACATGTCAGCGCCCGGGCAAAGCGCACATTTGACGAACTCCTGCCCCGCCTGCTCTACATCACCCTCGATCTCCCCGATCCGGATAGCGCTGTGGCCAACCTGTTTCGTTTTGTGGAAGCTGGCGGTGGAAGGGAAGCGGTGTTCTCTCTCATAAGCGAATCCGATCGCGTATTCGAAGCTCTGCTTCAGCTATTTGGAACCAGCGATTATTTGTCCGACGTTCTTATCCACCGCCCTGACGTTTTCGAAACAATCATCCAGTCCGGAGCCTTGACCCAGTCAAAACCACAAGAAGAAATGATTTCGGAATTCCGCTCTGTCGTTCATGGAATTTCTACGGCCGAATCCCGGTTCAGTGCTCTCGCCGACGCAAAACGGGATGAAGAATTCACCATCGGCATGCGGAGCATTCTTGGAGAAGCCGATATACTTGTGACTGTTTCAGACCTGACCCGTCTCGCGGACACCGTTTTGAAAATCGGGCTCTCAATCGCGCAAGAGGAGTTGAATAACCTTTACGGAGCCTCACGCTCAGATGACGGCCCCCCAGGATTCGCTGTCATCGGCTTGGGCAAGCTTGGAAGTTTTGAGATGAATTTCGGATCCGATCTGGATTTAATCTTCGTGTACGACGACTCAAAAGGAGAAACGGCTGGTCTCTTTGAAGAAAAACCATCGAAGCGAGACGCCATCCCGAACATCGATTACTTTTTCAAGCTAGGCACTTTACTGAGAGACGGCCTCGCTTCTCCTCAGGTCGGCGAACGCATTTACGAAATAGACTTGCGCCTACGGCCCGAGGGACAAAAGGGCTCTTTTGTCACCCCTCTTGAACAAATGAAAATTTATCTTACGGAACGGGCGGAAAACTGGGAGCGGCAAGCCTTTTGCCGCGCCCGTTTTATAGCCGGAACGCCTGAGATTGGCGAAGCGTTCATGAGGCTTGCCAGCAATTTCGTTTACGAAACTCCCGTGCCTAACGATTTTGCCGAGCAGGTCGATCATATGCGCAAGCGCATGGAGCTCGAACTGGCCCGAGAAGCCGAGGAGAATATCGACATCAAGCTGGGCGCGGGCGGAATCGCGGACATAGAATTTACTGTACAGTATCTCCAAATCTTGAACGGCGGAAGGAATCCCTCGCTTCGACGGCCGGATTCCGCAGGGGTGATCCAAGCCCTACAGAAATCCGGGTTGATTTCGAAAAAAAACGGAGACGACCTTCTGGAAGCCTACCGTTTTCTCCGCCTCGTGGAAAATCGACTGCGAATCGCCAACGCGCAATCTATCCATGCCCTCCCAAAGACCCCGGTGGAAATGGAAATTCTCGCCCGGCGCATCGGCTATGAGGATAATGTCGAAGGAAGCAGCAGAGCCAAACTCTTGTCCGACTACGAGAGGCTTACCCTACGCGTGAGGGAAATCTACAATGAAATTGTACGTGGAGTAGACGAAGTCGCCAGGGAAAAGTAGAACATTTCCTACGCCTTAATTTTTCGAAACTATGGCTTTTTTCATACCGAGGGTTCAGTTGAAAATTGACGCCTCCCGTCTTCAAACGAGCATGGAAGAAATGGCCCGCATCGGCGCCACCGCGGGTGGTGGCGTTCACCGCCTTACCCTATCCGACTCTGACAAGGACGCGCGCGACCTATTTGCTTCCTGGGTGAAAAGCGCGGGTCTTTCCCTTAGTGTGGACGAAATGGGAAACATGTTTGCCCGGCGGGAGGGCTCCGACGATTTGGCCACTCCCGTCATGGTCGGAAGTCACTTCGATTCGGTTCCCAACGGTGGGCGATTCGACGGCTCCCTCGGAGTGCTGGCGGCTCTGGAGATTGTCAGAACCTTAAATGATCGGGAAATTGCCACCCACCGGCCCATAGAAATCGTAAACTGGACGAATGAGGAAGGTCCTCGATTTCCTCCGTCGATGCTGGGAAGCGGCGTTTTTGCCGGTGCTTTTGAGCGAGATTTCGCTTACGAGGTCCGCGACACTGACGGGATGAGATTCGTCGATGAACTTGAGCGAATCGGCTACCGGGGAAAACTACCCTGCCAGCCACGTCCCTTGGCGGGCTACCTGGAACTTCACGTCGAACAGGGTCCGGCGCTGTTCACGAGCGGGATCCAAATTGGAATTGTCGAGGGAATTAGAGGCCTCACCTGGCTTCGGATTACGATGAAAGGGGCCCGGGACCATGCCGGCCCCACCCCAATGCACATGCGAAAAGACGCCTTGGTCGGAGCGGCCCGGGCCATTTCGGCCATCCGGGATATTCCCGGAAACCTGGGCTCCGATCTTGTTACTACGGTTGGAGAGATTTCCGTCTCCCCCAATGCCATCAATGTCATTCCCGAACTTGTCACTTTTTCCGTCGATTTTCGCCACCGTGATGAAAATATTCTCACTCGAGCGCATCAAGCCGTTGTCGAAGTCTCCGGGAACGCCGCCAAACAGGAAGGCCTTGAAATAGAAGTAACCCCCCTGGGAGGCTCAACTCCCATGGCGTTTGACTCCGGCGTCATCGGAGCCATCGAAGAGACCTGCCTCGATAAAGGATATTCTCATCGGCGCCTCTGGAGCGCGGCGGGCCATGACGCCCGCTACGCGGCTGATCTTTGTCCCACCGCGATGATTTTTGCTCCGAGCGTGAACGGAAAAAGTCATGCCGAGGACGAACTAACGCTGTGGGAAGATGTCACCCGAAGTTGCGAAATATTGGGTGGCGCTCTTGTTTCGCTGGCAAATCAACCCTAGGAAACTTTTTCTTAAAAGTTGGAGGAAAATTTCGATCATGCCCAAAATTAGGTGGAAAAATGGCGCACGCTGCGCTGTTTGTCTGACTTTCGACGTTGACGGAGAATCGCTCTGGATATCGCGGGACCCGCATCTCGCTCACAGACCTATCCACAACGCCATGGGAGCCTACGGCCCAAAGGTTGGCGTCCCGCGGATTATCAAACTGCTAAAAAAATACTCGCTTCCCGGGACTTTTTTCCTGCCGAGCTGGACAGCGGAGAAGTGGCCCAAGATGACCGAAGCCATCATGAAGGGAGGGTATGAGATCGGCCATCACGGCCACCTGCACGAAAAACCTTTTCAGCTTGCCGATGCGGAACGCGAGGAAGAACTTCTCATTCGCGCTCTTGAGATTCTCGAACGTCTTACCGGCCAAAAACCCACCGGCTCGCGGACGCCCTCCTGCGATCCAAGCGTCCACACCATGGATCTATTGAAGAAGCACGGCCTCCTCTACCACTCGAACCTCATGGACGACGACTCGCCCTACTATCATCCTTGTGGCCTTGTCGAACTTCCCACCAAGTGGACGCTCGACGACTTTATCTTTTTCGGCTTTAGCGGGAGTCCGCCCTTCGGTCATGGCGTCCGCGACGCCGAGTCGGTCTACTCCATGTGGGTTGAGGAATTCGAGGGTACCTACGAGGAAGGCGGCTACATCAATTTTATGTGTCACCCCCAGGTCATCGGGCAGCATCACCGCATACGAATGGTCGAGCGACTGATCAAACATATTCTCGAAAAAGGCGATTGCTGGTTCGCCACGACGGGACAAGTAGCGCGCCACTGGGCCCGGCAGGTGAAGCCTCCGAAGGGCCTACCGAAAAAGCGTTCCAAAAAATAAACCAATGCCCGATTGGTGCCGGGGCCGTTTGCCTAACAGCATATATTCTCATCGGGAACCGCTACGAGGAGCGGGATTTGCTCGCCCGTTACGGCCCGGCCCATGAGCGCTATGCCTAGGTGGTTCCCGCCTTTTTTAGCGGCGCCTCGAATCTTCGTCGGCGAAAGGAAAAACTCAGGCCTTACGGCCATGATGATTCCTAGCGCATGAACGTGCCTAAAGGATCGGCGAGATCCAGCCCAAAATTGTGCCGTAGATGGTATGCGCCACAACCGCTGTTTGCCAGGCGCGAGGATGCGTTTTCACCGAAAAAAATCCATGTTTCGTTATGAATGGACTAAAAACACACTGGGAAAAGATGAAAAGCAGGCCGCCGAAAATCAACCCGCGCACTACAGGAACCCCGGGCAGTTCCGGCCCCACCAATGTGGCGTAAATCAAGGCGAAAACAATGCCATTCAGATGAACCGAAATGAGCCCCAATACATACGGCGGGTTTCCGCCGTAGGACTCGCCGAAAAGGAGCATGGAGAGCCCCTTTCCGAAGTCGAGTTTCACCATTCCCACCCGACCCGCGGTCAATGCGAAAACCATATGAAAGTAGGTGGCCAGAAAACCCGCGGCCGCGACTAACAACAAAAAATCGAGCTTCACTTTCTCCTCCGAAAATTTAACTATGACCTCCAAGAATTAATTCGCAAGGCGCGAATTGATTCTTGGACACAGATCCTCTTTCAGAATAGAATTCTCGATGCATTAACCGCTTGCTCTTTCGCCCCCTTCAAGCCTCAACCGGTGTACTCCAGGATGTGCATTCCGGCGCCATTCCTGTCGATTAGATAGAGTCTCCCCTCGTCGTCTATGCCGATATCATTCGATTGACAGCATGGCTCCCCAAAATTCATTTCAGGCACAAAATACCCCACCTCCTTTGGGTAGAAGGGATCGGACACATCCATCGCGCGGAGCCCCGCATTGAAATACGTGAGGAAGATAATGTTCGGCCAGGGATTTTGTCCCGGTTTGTACTCGAGAATGTTATGTGCGCCGAACCGTTTCCCGCGATCCAAGTACTTGCCTCGATCCGGCATGAAGGCCGAAATCGGGATCGGATTCGTCTCGTCTCGAATGTCGATGATCCACATAAATTGGCTGCCCCGGTAGTTCGTATGAGATCGGGCCTCGTCTGTGGCGATGACGTAGGGCCGATCATCCACGGGCCAAACCGTGTGGGTGGAGCCGACAAAGGGAGGAGACCAGCAGAGTTCCGAGACATGTTTAATGTTTTTCAAATCCGAGCAGTCGGCGATTCCCATACCGCCGCCCCAAAAACCGCAATACATCCTGTCTCCGCGAATAACCGCCGGACCATGGCACTGAGTGGTTTGCTCCATGGTCTCCGCCTCCTCGTAGGGGAGGTTGAGCGAAAGGTCCTGCTCGGGAAGCCCCCACAAACTCAGCAAATCTGGCTTTAGCGGGTCGCTTATGTCCACCGTCCAACTCACGCGATTCCGCCAACCCTCGGCGTCGTTGGGGATAAAAGCCAGGTGACGCTCATTGTCCACACCGAAACGGTGAGGGCCATTCCCGGGCAGGTCGTAGAAACCCACTTCCTTTGGGGAGGCCGGGCTGCTTATATCGAAAATCTGTATCCCCGCCCGGGCGGCTTCCCCCTCCGGGGTCTTCAGGCGCTCGTTGTTGACGTAGAGGAGATCGTCGCCGACGACGCGAACCTTGTGATTATGAATTCCGGGAGAGGCCTTAACTTCGGCCACCCTTTTTGGTTTCGCCGGGTCGGAAACATCGTGTACCGTAAATCCCTCGGGTCCGTTGAAGCCGGAGCTCCCCACCGAGCCTACGTATGCGAAGCCCTTGTGAACCTCGACAAGACTCCCACCGCCCCAAGCCGCGCTGGGGTCATGACCCAATAGCTTGAAATTTTCTACCTCAGCAGGATCACCCACTTTTCCTACGGTCATGAAATTTCTCTCCCCTGAGTTATTTAAAAAAAATGATCAGTCCTTATTTTCATATACCTCGATTACCCGGGCGCAATCATCCTCCTTCCAACCGGCTGCCTCGGCGCGGCGGAACATATCAAGACCGGCGGCCGTCATGGGAATTTCCATACCGCAGTCCCGCGCCACATCCAGGCATAGACCCAAATCCTTTACATAGATCCCCACCGAAGCATGCGGAGTGAAATTCCGATCCATAATTTTTTCGCCCTTAAAGTCCAATATATGGCTGGCCGCGGCATTCGCTTTCAGGCATTCCAACATTAATTCCTTTGAAAGTCCCGAACGCTCGCCCAGTAAAAGTCCCTCCGATAAAAGAGCGACTCCCGCGTTTACGATCAAATTGGTGACCAGCTTCATCGCGCAAGCCGAGTCGTTTTTCCCTGTATACGTGACACTCTTGCCGAGAGGCGAGATGATCGGAAAGATTCGGTCGAAAATCTCTTTTTCCCCGCCCACCATATATGCCAGCGTCCTCGCTTCGACATGCGGAACCGTCCCGGAAACAGGAGCGTCCACCATGTCCACCCCTCGGGTGGCGAGTTTCTCGGCCAGTCCAGCCGACCAGGCGGGGTGCATAGTGCTCAT
This sequence comes from Nitrospinota bacterium, assembly GCA_002685755.1. GTDB lineage: Bacteria > UBA8248 > UBA8248 > UBA8248 > UBA8248 > UBA8248. The sequence continues at coordinate 123 of NYYB01000178.1, read as the reverse complement.
TTCGATATGAATAAGACCTTTTTTTCCGCTGGCCGCGATTCCATTGGGGCCAATCGTGTTTTCCTCGATATGCTCCTGCTTGAGGAGCATCGTGAAGACAAAATCCGACCGCTCGGCCACCTC
>NYYB01000177.1 GCA_002685755.1 Nitrospinota bacterium | reverse complement strand
TGGCGGCCACCTCCGTCAATTGAGGCGCATAGACGCCCACGAGTTGGCACTGGGCGCCGGCGGGGTTGGTCAGTGGACCCATGATATTGAAAATACTGCGCATAGCGAGTTCGCGGCGGGGGCCGATAGCGTGCTTCATCGCGCCATGAAGGGCAGGCGCGAACAGGAATCCAAATCCAGCCTCATCCAGGCAGCGTCCCACCTGCTCCGGTGAAATTTCAAGGTTCACGTCAAGCGCCTTAAGTACGTCAGCGCTTCCCGATTTGCTCGAAACCGAGCGGTTTCCGTGTTTCGCCACAGGTTGACCCGACCCGGCGACGACAAAGGCGGCCGTTGTACTGATGTTGAATGTCTGCGTCCCGTCCCCCCCTGTGCCGCAGGTGTCAACGACAAGAGGATGTTTCGATTTTACCGGAGTAACCTTGGCCCGCATGGACCGGACACTTCCCGCGATTTCATCGGGCGTCTCGCCGGCCATGCGAAGCGCCATCAGATATCCACCAATTTGAGCGGGGGTCGCCTCGCCCGTCATAATTTGATCCATTACCTTTTCCGCTTCATCGGCCGAAAGGTGCAGGCCATCAACCAGTATTGCGATGGCATCCTGAATCATCTGAATCACCTCACCGAATTACTTCATAGGGAGTTAAGATAAATAATAACGGTTACTTACAAAGGACGCCCTCGGCGCCTACCTCGTTCGGCCTCTCGCCTAAAATCACCATATTTGACAATACCTCGCCCGGAGATAGCTCTCAACCTCATGATTTATGACAGGACCGCCACCCCGCCTTCAAGGGCATTCAGCAGGAGGGATTTTCCGTCGGGCGTCAGTATCGACTCCGGGTGAAACTGCACACCGGCAACGGGAATACCCTTGACCCGGATACCCATGATTTCCCCCTCCTCGGTTTCCGCGCATATCTCGATATCATCAGGCACCGAGTCGCGTTCGACGATAAGGCTGTGATACCGGGTCGCCGTCATGGGATTCGGCATATCCCTGAAAAGCCCCTTATTGTCATGGTGCACCTCGGAGGTTTTTCCGTGCATGATTCGCTCCGCGCGGACGATGCGCGCCCCGAAGGCGGCCGCGATTGACTGGTGCCCCAGACAAACCCCAACGAGAGGAAATTTTCCCGCATAGCGCTTGATCAATGGGACTGAATGCCCCGCCCTATCGGGGACGCTGGGCCCCGGCGAAATCACGATCAATTCCGGCAAGAAGTCATCGATATCGTCCAATTTAAACTGGTCGTTTCGCCAAACGGTGACCTCCGCCCCCAATTCGGCGAGATATTGAACCAGATTGTAGGTGAACGAATCGTAGTTATCTATCATCAACACACGTGACAATGTTCCACCTCCTCAAACTCAAGGCTTGTACTTAAAGAAGCCCGCTCCGCGCCACATCGAGGGCCCGAAGCGTTCCCCGGGCCTTGTTAATCGTTTCCTCATATTCGAATTCAGGCCTGGAGTCCGAGACGATTCCGGCACCCACCTGAAGATAGAGCCTTCCACCCCGGACATAAAGCGTGCGGATAGCGATGCAGGTGTCCATATTTCCGTCAAAACCGAAATAGCCCACCGCCCCAGCGTAGGGGCCGCGCCGGACCGGCTCCCTCTCCTCGATGATCTCCATGGCCCTCACCTTCGGCGCCCCGGAAACCGTCCCGGCGGGAAAAGTCGCCCGCAAAACGTCGTAGGCGTCCTTCCCGGATTCGAGCTTGCCGACCACGTTGCTGACGATGTGCATGACGTGGCTGTATCGCTCAATCGTCATTTGCTCGGTGACGCGAACCGTTCCCTTCTCGCAGACGCGGCCAACGTCGTTCCGCCCCAAATCGACGAGCATGATGTGTTCGGCGCGCTCTTTTTCGTCGGCGAGAAGCTCCTCTTCAAGGGCGAGGTCTTCGTCCTCGTTCGCCCCCCGGCGGCGGGTCCCCGCAATGGGGCGCACCTCGACCTTGTCGCCCTCCAGGCGAACGAGCACCTCGGGAGACGCTCCCACTACCGTCGTTTCCCCCAGACTCAGGTAGAACATATAGGGAGAAGGGTTCACCGTGCGGAGGGCCCGGTAGATGGCAAACGGATGAACGTCAAGGGCGCTCTCGAGACGCTGCGACAAAACAACCTGTATCGCCTCTCCGGCATGGATCACCTCAACCGTTTCACCGACATGTCTCTCAAATTCCGGCTTCGAAAATGAGGAAGTCAGCCCAGCCATCCCCGGAACCGGATGACCCGACAAATCCCCCGCGGGAGGTGTGGGAGGCTCCGTCGGCGGGGGAACGCCCGGCCCGGCCAACCGTTCGACGAGAGAATCGACTCTTCCAACTGCGTCCTCGTAGGCGGCATCTCCCTCGCACCCGCCATCGCCAACATGCGCCATCGCCACCACCTTCATGCGCTGGGCCACATGGTCGAATATCACCAGCGTATCGGTGAGCATAAAACAACTCTCCGCCATCTCCAGGTCGTCGCTGGCCACCTCGGGAATCCGCTCGATGAACCGAATCATGTCGTATGACATATAGCCCACCGCTCCCCCCCAGAAGCGGGGGAGACCCGGCACATCCACACAACGATAGTCCTTCAACAAATCCCGCAGGGAAGCAATGGGATCCTCGCTTTGGAATTCCCGGGTCTCCCCGTCCTTCGTCACCCGAACCGTCTTCCCCTTGCTCTCGAAAACGGCGGAAGGACGGCTCCCCAAAAAGCAATACCGAGCCCATTTCTCCCCGCCCTCTACGCTCTCGAGCAGGAACGAATAGGGATCGTCCGCGATCTTCAGGTAGGCCGAGACGGGAGTCTCCAAATCGGCGAGGACCTCGCGGTAAACCGGAATGATATTCCCCCGGTTCGCAAGCTCCATGAATTCTTCCCTGCCGGGCACATACGGCGGCTGCGTCATACACACCTCACTAAGGCGGCCGAGGTGGCCGCCTCATAAAAAAAAGCCATGGAGGATACGTAGAATCCGCCATGGCGCATACCTTATCGATTCGAAAGAATCTAACCGGCCGCGGGCGGACCCCCCCACTGAAATTTGGCTTCAATTCGCCTAGGCCAGGCATTTTCATTCCGGTAACGACTAATCATTTCGTCAACTCCACGAATTAATTCGGTTCGAACGGCTGAAAAATCGCACATACCCCCCCAGCCGTCAAGTCTCCGGTTCCTCGGCATCGCCCTCGTCGCCGGGAGGCGGAAGTTTGTCCCCGTAATGCACGCATACAAGGCATAACCCCTGGGCGGGGGCTTTCAGGCCCGCCCGGTTCCTGTCCCGCGCCTCGAAAATCTCGGGAATGGAGTCCGGCAACCGTTCTTCCCGGCCCACCTCGGCAAGCGTACCCACAATGGTCCGCACCATAAATCGAAGAAAGCCTTCCGCAGTAACCTCGACCCATATTTCATCTTCGTTCACCACCACATCCATCCGATCCAAACGGCGAACCGTCGAAGATGCCTCCGTATTTTCCGGGCAGAAACTGGCGAAATCTCGCTCACCGACGAAGTAAACCGACGCATTTCGCATCAGATCGATATCCAGCTTCCTGCGGTGATGCCAGACCTGATTTCGCCTGAGGGCGCTCGGCGCCCTTCGCGTCAATATTCTGTAGCGATAGGTCTTACGCACGGCATCATATTGCGCATGAAAAGGGGACACCGCCTCGCGGCAATCGAAGACGGAAACATCTCTCTCGAGCATGGAATTCAGTCCAAGGCGGAATTTTTGGGGAGAAATCCGGGAAGTGGTGTCGAAGTGCGCCACCTGCCCCATGGCATGAACCCCCGCATCGGTGCGCCCGGACGCGATGACGCGAATCTTCTCTTTGCACATTACCGAGAGGGCGGTCTCGATATCGGACTGGACGGTGCGCTGGCCGGGCTGAAATTGCCAACCGTGAAAATCGGAGCCATCGTACTCAATCCACAGGACCACGCGCCGCTTTTCTTCACCTGACATGAGCTAGATCCATCCACTCCGGATGGCCATCTATTCCTTCGCGCCCGAAAGAAGAGGTGTTTTTTCGAAGGCTTCGCGAAGGAATTTCCCGGTGGCGGATTCTCTGACCTCGGCGATTTCCTCTGGAGAGCCGGCGGCGATGAGGTAGCCGCCCTCCTCTCCTCCTTCGGGCCCCAAGTCAACGATATAGTCCGCTGATTTAATCACGTCTATATTGTGTTCAATAATGATGACGGTGTTCCCATGATCCACCAGCTGATGAAGAACTGACAGAAGTTTTTCGATGTCGGCGAAATGAAGCCCCGTCGTTGGCTCGTCGAGGATGTAAAGCGTCCGTCCGGTGGCGCGCCGGGAGAGCTCTTTCGCCAGTTTAAGGCGCTGGGCCTCTCCTCCGCTCAGGGTCGTAGCAGACTGCCCCAAACGGAGATATCCCAGCCCGACATCCTGAAGCGTTTTGTGTTTCCAGCGTATTTCGTTGAGATTTTCGAAAAACTGGGCCGCATAATCCACAGTCATTTCGAGGACATCGGCGATGGTGCTCCCCTTGTAGCGAATATCGAGTGTATCCCGGTTAAAGCGCTTGCCGCGGCATTCTCCGCACTGGACGTAAAGATCGGGAAGAAAGTGCATTTCCATGCGGATGGTGCCGTCACCCTGGCAAGCCTCACAGCGTCCGCCTTTTACGTTAAAGCTGAAGCGGCCGGGTTTATAGCCTCTTTTTCTCGCCTCGGGAACTTTCGCGAAAATGTCCCTAATCGGGGAGAAAACGCCGCTATAAGTGGCCGGATTGCTTCTCGGGGTGCGGCCGATGGGCGATTGATCGATGTCGATTACCTTATCGACCTCCTCGCCTCCCTCGATGGACCGATGCTCTCCGGGCGTTGCGAGTGAGCGGTAGAGTTTCTGCGAAAGAGCCCGGTATAGTATTTCCTCGACCAAAGTACTCTTGCCGCTTCCGCTCACCCCCGCGACGCAAACCAGAAGACCCAAGGGAATGGACACGTCCAAATCCTTGAGGTTGTGCTGGCTGGCGCCAATTATCTTGATATACCTCTCTCGGGGAGTGCGGCGTCCCTCGGGTGATGAAATTCGGCTCTCGCCGCTGAGATAACGGCCGGTCAACGAATTTGGAGTTTGGATAATTTCATCGCGACTTCCCGAAGCCACCAGCCACCCGCCATGCTCGCCGGCGCCCGGCCCCAAATCCACAACGTAGTCGGCGCTTTCGATGGTGTCGCGATCATGCTCGATGACAATAACCGTGTTCCCCATGTCGCGCAGTTTAGCGAGCGTATCCAGAAGACGGCGGTTATCGCGCTGGTGTAGGCCGATGCTCGGCTCATCGAGGATATACAAAACCCCGACGAGAGAGGCTCCAATCTGGCTCGCCAGGCGGACCCGCTGGCCTTCTCCGCCACTCAATGTGGCCGTCGCACGATTCAGCGTCAGATAATCCAGCCCGACCCGAGACAAAAAATCGAGCCTTTCCGTAATCTCCTTGAGAACCCGCTCGGCAACCGGATCCTGCGCGTAGCGCTCCGCCATCTCACTGAAAAAGGCGCGGCCCCTTGCGATGGATAGGGCGCATATTTCCCCGATATTCCTGCCGCCGAAAGTAACGGCAAGACTCTCGGGCCGGAGCCTGGCGCCGCCGCAGCCCTCACACGGCAAGGCGCTCATATATTGTTCGGCGTCCGCGCGGATGTTGTCGCTCGCGGACTTATCAAACCGCTCCCTGATTGCACTCAAAATACCATCGAAGACCTGCTCGCGCCTAAGTGTGCGCTTGGCCGTCTTGTGGCGAATTTTCAGCTTTCTTCCGTTGGTTCCGAACATCAACAAATCGCGGTGTTTCTTCGACATTTTTCCAAAGGGGCGGCCCCGCGGGATTTTGTATTCCTCGATTACCGCATCGACAACGGAAGAAAGAAAACTTTTTTTCCCCGACAAGGGGACGATTGCTCCCTCATCAATCGACAGCTCGAAATCGGGCACCACCCGGGCCGGGTCCATCCTGCGTACGACCCCCAAACCGCCACACATCTCACAAGCGCCGTAAGGGCTGTTGAAGGAAAACATCCGGGGCGCGGTCTCCGGAAGGGTTACATTGCACCTTGCGCACGAGAAATCCTGACTGAAAAGATATTCCGGTCCCTTCTCATCTTGAAAAATAATCAATCCGCTCGAAAGCGAAAACGCCGTTTCGATGGAGTCGATGAGGCGCCGCTCGAGACCCGGTTTAACTACCAGGCGATCTATCTGAACCTCGATATTGTGTTTCATGTGGCGCTTGAGAATGATCTCCGTACCCAAGTCGAAATAATGACCGTCAATACGGACACGTCCGAAACCTTTCCGCTCGAGCGCTTCGAGCTCCTTGCGGTAAATTCCCTTTCGCCCCCTGACAATCGGCGCAAGTATCTGAAGACAAGTCCCGGGCGCCATGTCCATGACGCGCGAGACCATCTGCTCCATCTTGAGCGCGTTCATCGGCTCCCCGCAGGAGGGACAGTGAGGGGTTCCCACCCGGGCATAAAGCAAGCGGATGTGATCGTAAATTTCCGTTACCGTACCCACGGTGGAACGTGGATTTTTGCTGACGGTCTTTTGCTCGATGGCTATGGTGGGTGAGAGGCCCTCGATAGAATCAATGTCGGGCTTGTCGATCTGATCCATGAATTGGCGGGCATAGGCCGAGAGGGACTCTACATAGCGCCGCTGGCCCTCGGCGTAAAGCGTATCGAAAGCGAGACTGCTCTTCCCCGACCCACTCAGGCCCGTAACGACAACGAGTTTATCGCGGGGGATATCGATATTCAGGTCTTTAAGATTATGCTCGCGCGCACCGCGTATGACGATTTTCTGTTGACGCCGCGGCCGGCCGTTGGCGGGAACCATCCAAATCTCCAGCAATAAAGCCAAGGAAAAAACAGAGTAGCGGCACAAACAACCGGTTAGCATAGCATGGGGCGGGATTTCTTCACACGAGGGGCTAATACCAGGTCAGACCACCTGAAACGTTGATGTCCTGTCCGGTGATATTCGCTCCGTCTTCGGAAGCGAGAAAAATACATGCCGCAGCGTGGTCTTCGGGCCGGACAAAGCGCTTCAACGCGGCGGGGGCGGTAAAAGTGGCGGCTGCATCCTCGTATGAAATATTTTCGGCGAGCGCCATTTCCTCGCAAACGCGTTTTATGCGCGGGCCCTCGGTGGAACCCGGACAAATGGTATTGGCCGTAATGCCGAACTCGCCCACCTCGAACGCCAGGGTGCGGGTAAACCCGATGAGAGCCATCTTCGAGGCCGCATGGGGGGTGCGGCCGGGGAGGGGGCGTTTGCCGGTAACCGAGCTTACGTTGATGATTCTTCCGCTACGGTTTTTCTTCATTATCGGCAATACGGCCCGGGTCATGAGAAAAACACCAGTCATATTCACTGAAAAACAGTTGTCCCATTCTTCACGGGACATGTCTTCGCATCGCTTGGTGGGGCCGGCAATTCCTGAATTGTTGATGAGAATGTCAATCGTGGCGTACTCGGAGAGTGTTTTGCCAACCAACTGCTCTACGGCGGTTTTGTCGGTGAGGTCTGTCGGAGCAACGAGGCAGCCCCCCCCCATCCGAGGCGATTTTCTTCGCGGTTCTTTGGAGGTTGAGTTCGTTACGGGCGGCGATGACCGTCCGTGCACCTTCCCCGGCAATCCGGCAGGCGATAACCTGTCCGATACCCTGATTTGCACCGGTGACGATGGCCACCTTATTTTTTAGGCGCAACGGCTTTCCTCCGGCATCATCAAAAAATTCACGTTGCGCCAAGTCCCCAAAACATTAATACCAACAAAGCCCGGCAGTGACGTTGATATCCTGGCCGGTCATGTGCCTGCCCTCTTCGGAGCAAAGAAATACGCACATATTTGCGGTGTCCTCTGGCGTGACGAACGTCTTGAGCGCAGCCGCGCCGGTGAAATTCCTTTCGGCTTCCTCAAGAGAGATGCCCAGCGCCTTCGACTCGTTTTCGATGACAAGCCTGATGCGCTCTCCCTCGGTTGCGCCGGGGCACACAGTGTTCACGGTGACTCCAAATTCACCCACCTCGAAAGCAAGGGTGCGTGTAAGCCCGATGACAGCCATCTTCGATGCAGTATAAGGCGATCGATGGACCAGAGGGCGCTTCCCGCTCAGCGAACTGATATTGACAATCCGTCCGGATCGTTTTTCCTTCATAACCGGGATGGCGTGCTTGCAACACAAAAACATCCCGGTCACGTTCACCGCGAAACACTCCTCCCATTCCTCGGCCGAAATCTCCTCGACCGCTTTCATGGGCCCCGCGACACCAGCGTTATTGATCAGAATATCGAGAGTTCCAAACCGGGAAACGGTCTCATCCATTAAATTTTTCACCGAAACCTCGTCCGTAATATCGACGGGAGTGACGTGGGATTCGCCACCCGCATCGGCGATCATCTCCGAGGTAGCCTTAAGATTATTACCAGAGCGCGCCGCGAGAATCGTTACCGCACCCTCACGGGCCACCACCTGCGCGATAACCTGGCCGATACCCTGACTGGCGCCGGTGACGATAGCGACCTTGCCGTTGAGACGCAAACTTGTTTTCCTCCTAGTCCTAAACGGCTAGGGAATCTCGACACCGGGAAACCAGTAGCCCAACTCAAACGCCGCCGTGTCGGGTGCGTCAGAGCCATGAGTGGAATTTCGCTCGATGCTCTCTCCAAACTCCTTGCGGATTGATCCCGCGGCGGCCTCCTCTGGATTTGTCGCACCCATCACATCCCGCCAATGTCTGATGGCCTCCTCCCGCTCCAGCGCCAGGACCACCGTTGGCCCCGAGGACATAAAGGAGGTCAGATCACCGAAGAACGGACGTTCCCGATGGACGGCATAAAACCCCTCGGCCTGCGCCTTGGTCATATTGATCAGCCGCATCCCCAGGATTCGAAAACCCTCCTCCTCGATACGTGAAATAATTTTTCCGGCAATCCCGCGCTCGGTGGCGTCGGGCTTAATCATCGCAAAAGTCCGCTCCATTTAAATATTGCTCCTCATTGAAGACCTGCATGATGAATGCGGTTTCGGGAAATTAAAAAGCGAGTTTGAATTATCCCCTTTTCAAGGCCTCCACCATTGTGGTACCCATGTCGGCCGGACTCTTCGATACCAGGATACCGCACTCCTCCATCACACGCATCTTTTCGGCGGCTGTCCCTTCTCCGCCCGAGATAATCGCCCCGGCGTGGCCCATGCGCCGGCCGGGAGGAGCGGTCTGCCCCGCGATGAAACCAACCATCGGTTTCTTTACATTGTCCTTCGCCCAGCGGGCGGTATCCTGCTCGGCCGTACCGCCAATCTCGCCGATCACGATAATAGCTTCGGTTTCCGGATCCTCCTCGAAGCGCCGGAGGAGATCGATATACATCGTTCCGATAATTGGATCGCCGCCAATGCCTATGCACGAGGATTGCCCCAGTCCCTGTTCGGTCAACTGGGCCACCACTTCATAAGTAAGCGTTCCGCTTTTGGAAATGACCCCGATGGAACCCTTTTTATGAATATGCCCGGGCATGATTCCCATCTTGCACTCCCCGGGAGAGATGACACCCGGGCAATTGGGACCGATAAGAACATTATCCTTGCCTTGGCGGTGCCTGTGGACGTTGACCATATCCCGCACCGGGATCCCCTCGGTAACACATACGACTATCTGAACACTTTCATCGATGGATTCGACAATTGCATCGGCCGCAAAGGGGGGAGGCACAAAAATCAACGATGCATTGGCGCCAGTCTCACGCGCGGCCTCGGCCACGGAATTGAACACCGGAACGCCGTTTGCTGTTTGCCCTCCTTTTCCGGGAGTGACTCCTGCGACGATCGCTCCGCCGCCGCCGGCGAATTCCTCGCTATATTGTTGACACTGCCCGGCATGAAAACCACCTTCACGGCCTGTGATTCCCTGAACGAGAACACGCGTCTCCTTATTGATTAGAATGGTCAACGAACAATCTCCCTTACCGTTTGAGGGCCGCCACCACCTTCTCGGCGGAATCGGCCATTCCGTTTCCAACAGTAAAATCGAGGCCGGAGTTCTCGAGGATATCCCGGCCCTTTTCGACGTTCGTTCCCTCCATACGAATAACGATGGGAACATTTACATTCACCGTTTTCACCGCTTCGACCACACCCTCGGCCAAAACGTCGCACCGAAGAATACCGCCAAAAATATTGATGAACACAGCTTTCACATCATCGTCATCCATCAGAATGCGGAAAGCGTTTTCGACCATATCTTTGTTCGCGCCGCCTCCCACGTCCAAAAAATTCGCCGGCGAAGAGCCAGCCAGCATGATGATGTCCATGGTGGCCATCGCCAATCCCGCGCCGTTCACCATGCAGGCGACTTCCCCATCCAGCTTGATGTAGTTGAGGTTATATTTCGAAGCCTCGACCTCAAGGGGGTCTTCCTCTCCGATATCGCGCATCTCGGCGACATCCTTATGCCGATAAAGTGCATTGTCGTCAAAGTTCACCTTTGCGTCGAGAGCAAACATTCGGCCGTCGGCTGTTTGAACAAGCGGATTTATCTCGACGAGAGAGCAATCCATCTCATCGTAAAACTTATAGAGATTCGAGACGAATTTCGCGCCTTCGGCCGCCTGTTCGCCCTCCAGACCGAGACCATAGACTACGCGCCGGGCCGTCGACGGCCAGATACCAAGCGCAGGATCGATTTGAATTTTAATCAGCTTCTCAGGGGTTTTCGCCGCGACTTCTTCGATATCCATACCACCCTCGGTGCTTGCCATGATGGTGGGCCGCCCCGAGGACCGATCGAGAACAATGCTCAGATAAAGCTCATTCGCAATATCACTGGCTTCCTCGATAAGAACTTTTTTCACCACACGACCGCCGGGCCCTGTTTGATGAGTCACCAGCGTCATCCCCAGGATTTCCGATGCCGCTTTTCTGGCCTCGGCCGGATCCTTGGCGAGTTTCACACCGCCTCCCTTGCCGCGACCACCCGCATGGATCTGAGCCTTTACTACAACCGCGCCGCCCATCTCCTTGGCAATCTCCTCGGCCTCATCGGCGGTATCCGCCACCTTTCCCCGCGGGACCGTTACGCCGTACTTCTTAAAAAGCTCTTTTCCCTGATATTCGTGAATATTCATCAAAATTATCCAATGTCCCGAAAAGACCCAATTTTCTCCCGAGTCATCTAAAGGAATAAAGTTTGTATGCACTGCCTACTCAGCGGCATATTCCTTGAATCCCTCTTCGAAAATGTTATTTCCATGGCAATCGATGGCCACGACAGCGGGAAACCGCTCCACCCAGAGTTTCCTGATGGCCTCGGTCCCCAAATCTTCGTAGGCAATCATCTCCACCTTCTTAATCGAGCGCGAGAGCAAAGCCGCTGTTCCCCCTACGGCAGCGAAATATACACAGCCGTATTTTACGATGGCGTCGACAACCGGACGGCTTCGGCCCGCCTTTCCTATCATTCCTTTCAGCCCGGCCTCAAGAATCCGGGGAGTATAGACATCCATACGGCCGCTCGTCGTAGGGCCCGCGGAGCCGATGACGGCGCCCGGCTTAGGCGGCGTCGGCCCGACATAGTATACGACCTCACCCTGGACATCGAAGGGCAAGGCTTCTTGCAACTCCAAAGCCTCGACCATTCGTTTGTGAGCGGCATCCCGAGCGGTGTAAATCACACCCGACAGATGACACATTTCGCCCATCTCGAGGCGAGCGATCACCTCATCCCTCAGCGGAAGCTCAATTTCGACCACACCGGCGCTAACCACCCGGTTCAAAACTCCAGTTCCGCGTGACGATGTGCATGGCATTCAACATTGATGCAAATTGGAAGCGCCCCGATGTGGCAGGGGTAAGTTTCGATGTGCACCGCAACACAGGTGGTGTCGCCTCCCATTCCCATGGGTCCCACCCCGGTCCGATTCACAGCTTTTAAGATATCCTGTTCGAGATCGGCAACCAGAAGGTCCGGGTTGGGCCTCCCCAGCGGCCGAAAAAGCGACCATTTCGCAATCTGGGCCGCCTTTTCGATCGATCCCCCCAGGCCAATGCCCAAAAGAATAGGCGGACACGGATTCCCGCCCGATTCGAATACATGCTCGACAACCGTTCTCAGAATTCCTTCACGGCCGTCCGAGGGCTTGAGCATCCTGGCCATGCTCATATTTTCGCTACCCGTGCCCTTGGCGGCGAAATAAAGTACGAAGTGATCCCCCGGAACCACCCGATAGTGAATCACCGCAGGCGTGTTGTCCTTTGTATTCTCCCGCCTAAGCGGATCGTTCACAACCGACCCACGGAGATACCCATCGCGGTATCCCTGCCGGACGCCTTCGTTAATAGCGCTCTCGAGGGAGCCTCCGGTAAAGTGGACATCCTGACCAACATCGGCGAACACAACAGACAGACCCGTATCCTGACAGTAAGGCACCCTTTCGGCGGATGCCAACTCTGCGTTTTCGGTGATCTGATTCAAAATATTGCGACCCAGGGGGGAGCTTTCAGAAGCTTTGGCCGATTCGATTTGGGCCAAATACTCGGGATCAACATTATAGTTCGATTCGATTGCCATATCCCGAATCTTTGCGGTGACTTCGGCAACATCAATCACCCGCATCGACAATCACCTCAGGCGGAAAAGGGAGACCCCTCCAGTCCCGCCTTTCGGCTAGGACAGGGATTTAATCAACTCACGCACATGATTCGCTGATTCGTCGAATGCGGATTTTTCCTCGGCGGTAAGGTCCAACTCGATCACCTCTTCCACTCCGCCGGCGCCGAGTTTCACTGGAACGCCCATGAATATTCCATCGTGGCCGTACTCGCCTTGAAGCAGGGCCGCACAGGGGAGAATCCGTTTTTTATCCTTCAAAATGGACTCAACCATCTGGACAACTGAAGCGCCTGGCGCATAGAAGGCGCTTCCCGTTTTCAGGAAATTTACGATCTCGGCGCCACCATCCCGTGTGCGTTGAACCAACTCTTCAATCCGTTCGGGTTTCATAAGCGCCGTAATTGGAATTCCGGAGACGGTGCTATACCGCGGAAGAGGGACCATGCTGTCCCCGTGCCCCCCCAGCACTGTTGCGCTGATGTCTTCAACCGAAACATTGAGCTCCATCGAGATAAATGCGCGGAAACGCGCGCTGTCGAGAACGCCCGCCATCCCCACAATTCGCTCGCGGGGAAAATTGCACTGCATGTGGGCCTTCGTAACCATGACATCCAGCGGGTTGGAGACAATAATCAAAATGCAGTTCGGGGACCTCGATACGATTTCATCGGTGACGGAACCGACAATTCTCGCATTCGTCGAGATCAGGTCGTCCCGACTCATCCCTGGCTTCCTGGCGATACCGGCCGTAATAACAACGATATCCGAATCTTTTGTGTCGTCGTAATTGTTGGAACCTGTTACGCGGCAATCGAACCCTTCCACCGGGGCCGCTTCGTAAAGATCAAGTGCTTTCCCCTGGGGAACACCTTCGACGATATCGAGGAGGAGGATGTCCCCGAGTTCGTGAGCAGCCGCCCAATGTGCCGCGGTGGCTCCTACATTTCCGGCACCGACAATCGTAATCTTCGGTCGGCTCATAATACCCTCCTGGCGGGAAACTTCCCTTACATGTTTTTAATAATGGCCTTGCCAAATTGCGAGCATGACACCTTTTTCGCTCCCTTCATCTGGCGATGAAGATCGTAGGTAACCGTCTTTTTCTTGATGGCGCCCTCTATCCCCTTGACGATGAGATCGGCGACCTTATTCCACCCCATATCCTCAAGCATCATAACGGCAGAGAGGATTAGGCTACACGGATTCACCATGTCCTTGCCCGCATACTTTGGCGCGGTGCCATGGGTAGGCTCATAGAAGTGGATTTTATCGCCAATATTGGCGCCGGGGGCCATACCGAGTCCCCCCACCTGGCCCGCGATGGCGTCTGAGATATAGTCACCATTCAGATTGGTGCAGGCAAGAACCTCATACTCCCGCTGACGCGTGAGAACCTGCTGAAAGATATTATCGGCGATACGGTCGTTTACGAGAATCTTGCCCTTGGGCATTTTCCCATTATATTTCTTACTCCAAAGCTCCTCTTCCGTAACGATATGCTTTCGGTACTTCTTCTTGAGAAAAGCATAGCCCCAATCCTTGAAGGAGCCTTCCGTGTACTTCTGAACATTCCCTTTGTGAACAATAGTCACAACCTTTTTCTTGTTGGCAATCGCGTAGTCAATCGCTTTTTTTATGATGCGCTCGCTTCCGAAGACGGATATGGGTTTTACCCCGATCCCACTATCCTTCCTGATGTTGCACCCCATCTCCTTATTGAGGAAATTAATCACTTTCTTCACTTCTTTCGAGTTGAGTTCCCACTCAATGCCCGCGTAAACATCCTCGGTGTTTTCGCGGAAAATACACATGTTCACCCATTCGGGATGCACCATCGGCGAAGGAACACCCGTGAACCACCGGACGGGGCGCACGCAGGCATAAAGATCGTTAATTTGGCGGAAGGCAACGTTCAAGCTGCGAAATCCGCCTCCGATCGGGGTGTAGAGTGGGCCCTTGATGGCAAAAAAATAGTGGCGAACCGCATTCATCGTTTCGTCGGGCATCAGCTCCCCGTACATTTCCATCGCGTCTTCGCCCGCCATGACGCGGAACCATTCGATTCTCTTTTTGCCCTTGAACGCCTTCTCCACAGCGGCGTCGACAACATCCATCATCACTGGCGTTATATCGACACCGATGCCATCGCCTCTGACGTAACAAACGATCGGGTCATTTGGAATTACCGGCTTACCGCCTTTAAAAGTGATGCGAGTTCCTTCTTTCGGGGCCACCAGTTTTTCAAACTTCGGCATCGCAGGACGCTCCCTACCTGTTGGTGATAGAACGCTGACTGGTCAGCGCCATGACGGCATCAAGACACCGGCACTCGAAATAGAAAAAGGAAAAAATCCTTGAAAAAAAAGAACGCAACCCCAATACCCTGCGCCCCTAAAACAACCTTTTTCAAGAAATCCATCTCGGCAAAGACATGATAACCTTTGCCTTTTCCGGTTTAAGCATCTCACCGGAATATGCGCCGGTGATACTAAAGACGCAACGGAAAAAAATCAACTCGGCGGGGACCTTCACCCTCCAATGGGAACTACCCAATCAACCCAACGCATGAATCAACCTGTATCATCCGATAGCAAATGATTTATTCTCCTTGCAAAGTGGAGGGTCATCAGGCAATAGAACAATTTGCCGGAATATTCATCCACCTAGAACCCCAGCGCCCCAAAGGGAGCGGGATTCCTCCTATCACTTAATGTAAAGACTTCGGAATGGCTTATCACCCCAAAAAACGCCTCGGCCAACACTTCCTCCGCGACGGCGATATTTTATCCCAAATTATTGAATTTGGGGAGCTATCGGACTCTGACCAGGTTCTTGAGATAGGCGCCGGAGATGGAACGTTAACCCGTGCCCTGCTTGCATCGGGCGCTCGCGTCACAGCCGTTGAGTTGGATCGGGATCTCCTTCCGGGATTAACAAATCTGGCTCTGGAAGAGCCCCGGCTCGAACTCGTGGAGGGGGACGCCTTGAAAATGGACCATTTCGATCTCCCCACCCCCATGAAGGTCATCTCGAATCTTCCCTACCAGATCGCTTCTGGGATCATCTCCGATCTCTCCCCCCGGCCCGACTGGTTCCCCATGATGGTTCTGATGGTCCAGCGCGAGGTGGGAGCGCGCCTGGCGGCCGGGCCCGGCGGCAAGGATTACGGCTCCCTCACCCTCTGGGTTGCCCACCGTTATAGCGTGGAAATCAAGCGCATTGTGCCCCCCGGCTCCTTCCGCCCCCCACCCAAGGTGGACTCGGCCCTGATTCTTCTCAAGGCGCTTGATTCGCCTCGCGTCGAGGTCCCGGACGAGGAGGTCTATTTCGGGCTGATCCGGGCGGCTTTTTCCATGCGGCGCAAGACGATCCTCAACAATCTGCGCTCCTGGAGCCCTCCTGACGGTGGCCCACCTAGCGGTGGTCACCCCGGCGGCGCGCAACCCGATTGGCTCAACATCCTCAATGAGGCGGAGATCGAGACCCGCCGCCGCGCGGAGACCCTCTCGGCCGAGGACTTCGCCCGCATCGCCCGGGCCCTCGGCCCCTGATACGCCGTGCGGATACTCCTCTACCGCTCCGGAGCCCAGGGCGACACCCTGCTCACCCTTCCCGCCCTCGACGCCCTGCGCCGCCGCCACCCGGCCGCGATCCTCACTCTCGCGGCCCATCCGGCCTACGGCGCCCCTCTCCTGGGCGCGGGGCGCGCCGACGCCCTTATCGACGCCGGGGCCCCGCCTTTTCACCTCCTGCACACCGCACCGGTGCTGCACACTGCACCAGTGCCGCGCGCCCCTCAGGAAGTGCCGCACCCCGCGCCTGAGACGGACGACCTCGACCGCCTCCTTCGGGCCTTCGGCCTCATCATCCTCCTCACCCGCGACCCCGAGGGGCTTGGCCCCGAGGGCGCCGTCGCCGCCCGCCTCCGGTCCCTCAAGGCCCAGACCAGCAAGGTCAGTACCCTCATCGCCCCGCCCTTTCCGCCCGAGGGGGACCGCCGCCACATCGCCGCCTGGACCTTGGGGACGCTCGCCGCCCTAAAGGCGAAAATATCGATCTTGCCTGATGCCCCCACCGCACCTGCCGTCAAATGCGGGGAAATGCGCGTTGCTTCATGCGATTCCGCACCGGCGGCGGCGCCTGAGACCGGACCCGAAGCTGCCTTATCGAACCTCAACCCAGCTCCCGACCCGCTCATACAAACCGAGCAAATACAATCAGATGCCAACAAAACCCTGAACTGGCTTGGCATCTCCTCCGCGAGTTCCTTCATCGCCATCCATCCCGGCGGCGGAGGCCGCCCCAAGTGGCCGCCCTCCGCCGCCCTCGCCGCCCTCGCCAGGGGTTTTTGCAAAAAGACCGGCGCCCGCCCCCTCCTCATCGAGGGCCCGGCCGACGAGGCCCCTACCGCTCTTTTCAAGGCCGCCTGGGGTGCGATCGCGCACACCAGTGGCGCGGAGGAAATACCCCGCCTCGTCTCCCCCCCGCTCGACCTCCTCTCCGCCCTTCTCGCCCGCTCCGCCGCCTTCGTCGGCGGAGACTCGGGCGTCAGCCACCTCGCCGCCCTCTCCGGTGCGCCCACCCTCGCCCTATTCGGCCCCGCCTCCAACCCCGCCCGCTGGGGCCCCATCGGGCCGAGAGCGGGCTGGATATCGTGGAATAAAGCCGATGAGGGAGCGGACAGCTTGATGAGACTGGCGGGGAGAGAGCCCTGATCGGGGCCGGGATTCGCAGGCGAATAGTCTTCCGGAGCCAGATGGGATGCCCCCCCCGAGGCCAACCGCCGGGGGAATGTCAGGCAAGGAACCCACTAGTGGGGAGAAGTATGTCCGGGGAGCGCCGAAGTGCTTGAAAGTGAAACTATTATTGACTGTTGTCCGGGTCCGGAGGGGCAGTTCGGGTCCGGAGCCGGTCGCCTGGAGAGAAAACCTTGGCGTGAAATGCCAAACTAGGCTAGGATTTTTCCACAACAAAACCATATGGGAAATGCCGGGCAAGCAGGGTTGCCGCGAGGGAGAGGAGGAACGCATGGAAGCCGATGAAAAGAAAAAACTTGCCGAAGAGACCGGAGAGTGCGCCCGCGAATACACCATGAAATACGGCGGTTGAACTCAGACCGTTCTTGCAGCTTTGCAAGAAAAGCTCGGTATGGAGGATGCGGGCGCCTTTCGTGCGGGAAGCGCCCTTGCCGGCGGTGTGGCCAAGATGGGGGAAACCTGCGGCGCGCTCACGGGCGCCCTGATGGCGGTGGGCCTCGCCGCGGGAAGGGAGCAACTCGAGGACACCGCCCAGCTGGGACAGTCGATGATCCCCGCCGAAAAGATTTATCTCCGCTTTCAGGAAGCCGAGGGAACCACGCGTTGCGCCGAGATTCACAAGACCCGCTACGGGCAGAGCTTCCAGCTCACCGACCCGGAGCAATACAAGGCGTTCGTGGAGGCGGGGGGACACGACGCAACCGGTTGTCCGGACGTTTGCTGCAACGCCGCCCGGATCGCCGCCGAGGTGATCCTCGACCTGCGCGAGGAGTAAGAGGCCGGGAACCGGCAAGACGGCGGCGGATCTGGCGCTTCCCAGGCTCGTGGGCTGTTCCGCCTCACCTCCTCCGGCGCGCTTTCCGGCTGAAAAACCGGTTACTCAACGGGCCGCCCTCAGCCCCCCCCGGCCGGGTGGATTCCGCGAAATCGCGCCGAAGAGGAAGCGGAGCTTTTGATGAGATTGGTGTGGGATTTTTCGTGAATTTACCTGAACGTAGTTACATAACTATCTGATTTTAAGGATATTCCATTCGATCAATTCGATCGGACCGGCTAAACCCGCATCAAACAGGCGAATGACTCGCCGGATTACGACACCCAGTTAATGTTGGCGGGCAGATTGCCGGGATTATAGTCGTTCGCGGCATTTTCCATGCGGTCCTTTACGCTCTGGTGGATAGATGCATTCTCGCGAATTTCCCGAGGACCGCTTCCAAAGATAATCCACAATCCCGTGTATGACTCGTGGATTTCATCATGAGGGTTGCCAGGGAATTTTCCCGCGACAGTGGCATCTATTTCCATTCCGCACCCACCGGCTTTTTCCAACATCCACTGCAGGGCAAGGTTGGAGAGCCCTCGTTCGTCGTACCATCCTCCAACGTCGGAGTGCACGCCCGCGAACCACACTTGCTCAATCGTTTGCCCGGCGGCGGCACTATTCGTATCCCATGCGTCATACGGAAATTTCTCCCTTTTCTCGTCAATGGCCAACGCCTGGTAACCAAGCGTCACATCCGGATTCAGCTTAGAATCATGGAATTTTTTATCGGCGTTCATTGACAGTGATTTCACCGTGTCCCAAACGCCAATAAAATGAACCGGGCATGCACGCGAAAATATCGCTTTAAATCCGGCCGCGACTTCATCATTTTTTTTGGTGTTGTAAATTTTAGAAGCATATTCCACAAGGTTATCGGAGCCTTTTTCGAGCAAACCGTATTTCTAAATCATTCCCGCCAGGGAGCGGACAGTGAAAGCCCCCCGGCTAAATCCGAACAGGTAGATATTATCCCCCGCCTCGTAAAATTCCATCAATATGCGGTATGCGTCCAAGACATTTTATTGCAGACCCTCGCCGGTGGCCTGGTCGCTTTTTGCCTTAAGGTCCAATGGACTATCTTCATGATATTCCCAACCGCCCGTTCCGACACCCGGATCGTAAAACGCAATTTGCGTTGCGGACTTTTTAGCGGCCATATACGTCAAGACTATATTCGTGTTGTTTTTCCCGTACTCGTTCCCGGTCCCATCACAACAAATCACGATATTTTTCATTTTCCAATCTCCCCGTTAACAACCCAATTCTCCGCGACAAGGGCCGACGGAGATTCCTTTTGATGCTTCCCCCGGAGGAAGGCACTTGAGGTGTTTTTATGTCGGTATCGACCAAGCCCAATGGCCCACACACCGACTCAGTTTAAAGTTATTTATTAATAAATTTACTACGAAATAACAGGTGGATCAATGATCTGATTTCATGCCCCCGGCGCGGTGGTACCCGCGCGGGACGAACCGGAAAGCCCGGGTGAATTCCGTGGGAACGCACGGACAAGGGAGCGGAATGCTTGTGCGGCTGGCGAAGATGTCGTGAAATTACCTGAAAATAAGTTTGTAACTAGCTGATTATGCTGATATTATGTTATACCAAAAGCCAGCTTGTCCGGCCCCTTCTAGGCCCTCACGCGCCAGACGGCGGCGGCACTGACGAGCCGTGCGGCGGCTATCGTCCCGAACACCCAGACCCACCCGCCCGAGGCGGCCATCGACAGCCAGCCGAAGAGCCAGGCCTGCACCGCCCCGTAGATGTAGCCGTGGACGCTCAGGAGCCCGGTCCCGGTCCCGGCGAGCCGGCGGCCGACGAGATCGATCGCCAGCGCGGGCAGCGGGGCCATGTTCAGCGTGAAACCGGTCAGGAAGAGCAGCCCCGAGGCGAGGGGGGCGTTGTCCGCCGGGCTCAGCGCGATCGCGGCGATGGCGGCCCCGCTCAGGAGGGCGGCCATCATGATCACCCGCGAGCGGTTGCTCCCGAAGAGGCGGTCCGAGATGTATCCGCCCATCAGGGGCCCGAGCATGATCCCGGCCGGGTAGGCCACCGTCACGAGCGACATCTCCTTGAGGCCGAAGCCGCCCGCCTGGGCGTAGTATACCGGCGCCCACGAAACCACCCCGTAGCGGACCAGAACGTCCAGCCCCCGGAGGTGGCAGGCGAGGACGAAGCGCCAGTTCGTCATGACGTGGACGTAGGCGGCGAGGCCTCTTTCAGATTCCTCCGAGGCGGCCTCGGCCTCGCGGGAGACGGCCTCGGACTCGGCGTACTCGGGCAGCCCCACCTGGCCGGGCCGGTCGCGAGCGATGAGATAGATCGCCATCCCCATCAGTGAGATCAGCATCGGGGGCCAGCGCATCGCCGCGCGCCAGCCCCACTCCGCCGCCACCCAGGGCGCTATCAGCCAGACCACCACCATCGCGACGCCCGCCGAGGCGCTGGCGAGCCCGACCGCCCTGCCCCGCTCCCGCCGCGACCACCACTGGGCGATGAGCCCGAGGCCGGGGGCCCAGGTGGCGGCTCCGAAAAACCCGGCCAGCGCCCACGGCACGAGAAGCCCCTGCGCCGAGTCGGCGTAGCTCGCGACAAAATTAAAGACCCCGATACCGGCGGCCCCGTAGAGGAGCACCACCCGGTAGCCGATCCGCTCGGCGATCCGCCCGTGGAGAGTCCCCCCGAGCGCGAAGCCCCAGAACATCCAGGAGTTGATCCAGCCCGTGTCGGCCCGGGTGATCCCCAGGTCCTCGATGACGGCGGTCTGGATGAGGCTGAAATTGAAGCGGCCCAGATAGCTCGTCGCATAAAAGGCGCAAAAGGCGAGCAGCACCCGCCACTTCCACCGGCGAAAGGCGCCGGCCGGATCCAATGACTCCGCATCTGGGCTCATGGGAGCAGAATTATGGGCCAACCCCGCCCCGCCATCAAATTCGACCGGCGCGGTCTCCGATAGGCCGGTCCCCGGCGTGGATACCTGGTGCGGCCGGGGCGGTCCCCGATAAGTCGGCTGGCGCGGCCGGGGAGGCTGGCGCGGCGAGTATTAGATTCCACTCAAGGGTGATTGTGCTAGAATTTCGTTATCCAATAGGGCACCCGGGAAAAGTCGGTTAACAAGACTTTTTTTGTTTTGATAGGGGGAGCGATGCCCAAGGAAAGGGGGGAGGCCCGTCATGGCTAAAGATGAAAATCCGGACGAGAAAAAGGGAAAGAAGCAATCCGGAACCTCGAAGGTCGTTTTCACGAAAAAGTTGCCCGCCAAGATACGGGACCTTATCTCCAAGCTTCAACAAAACTATCCGTTTTTCGCCGAGATGCACGAAAAAGAAATCGAGGAACTCCTCCGCCAATGCGAAAATGAAACGTTTCGTGACGGAGAAATCATTTTCGAAAAAGGGGCCGGGGGACAAGTTTTATTTAATTGTCTCGGGCAGCGTCCTCATTTTCCCGGGTAATGCCGAGATTCGCCTGGAGCCGGGAAATGTATTTGGCGAGATGGCGATTCTCGATCGCTCGGAACGTACGGCGACCGCCATGGCGGCATCCGATGCCACGCTCTTATCCCTTCACCAGAAGGTTTTTTCCACGGAGATGCTTGCCCTGCGCAGCAAGATAGCCATAGGCATCGCCAAGCAGCTTTCCGAAAAACTTCGCAACACCAACCAGATCATGAGCCAGATTGCGGATCAGCTTTCCGGTGCCTTGAAAAAAATCGCCGAACTCTAGGGGAAAGTCTCCGAGAAGGCTCTCAGTCGATCCCGCTGCCGATGCGGACCCAGCGGACGCTGCCCGCCTCATGGTTCCAGGACCAGTAGATCAAGAACGCCGAGCCGCGAATCTTCGAGTCCCAGCAGGCGGACCGCCAGAGCCCGCAGGGAAAGGGAAGATCCCAGACGTAGTCGGAGAATCTGAGGCGGAAGTGACCGAGTTGATCGCCCGCCTTCAAAAACCCCCAGAAGCGGCTGTCCTGGCTGTTGTTGCGGTTGTCGCCGAGAACAAGATAGCTCCCCTTCGGGACGCGGAAGGGGGTGCGCTCGCTCGGCGGGCCCGCCGCGACCCCGTCGGGGTCCTTGAATACGGCGTAGGGCTCTTCAAGCGGGGCGCACCGATCGAGGGCGCCGGGGGTCTTGCAGTTGACGTAGACGCGCTTCTCCCGGACCAGCACCACGTCGCCCGGAAGCCCGACGACGCGCTTGATGAAGTCGCGCCGCTCGTCCTGCGGGAAGCGAAAGACGATCACGTCGCCGCGCTCGATGTCGCGGAACCAGTAGATGAACTTGCTCACGAGAATATGGTCGCCGACGAGGAGGGTGTTCTCCATCGAGCCCGATGGAATCTTGAAGGCCTGGACGATGAAAGCGCGCACGAAGAGCGCGAGAAAGAGCGCGATCAGGATCGCCTCGGTGTACTCTCGAATCGTCGACTTTTCCCGCCGGGGCGAATCGGCGTCCTTATCGGCGGCCCGAGCGTCCTCGGCCGCGGCGCCCTCGGTCACGATCCCTCCTTGTTCACATCGAGGACGGCCATGAACGCCTCCTGGGGCACCTCGACGGTCCCGATGTTTTTCATTCGCTTCTTGCCCTCTTTTTGTTTTTCGAGCAGCTTGCGTTTCCGGGTGATGTCCCCGCCGTAGCATTTGGCCGTGACATCCTTCCGCAGCGCCTTGATCGTCTCGCGGGCGATGACGCGATTGCCTATCGCCGCCTGGATGATCACCTCGAACATCTGGCGGGGGATGAGCTTTCGCATCCGCCCGGTCAGCGCCCTTCCGTGATAATACGCCTTTTCCTTGTGGATGATCGAGGAGAAGGCGTCCACGGGCTGATCGTTCAGGAGGATGTCGAGCTTGACGACCTCCGAGGGCCGGAAGGCGAGATGCTCGTAGTCGAAGCTGGCGTAGCCGCGGGTGATCGATTTCAGCTTGTCGTAATAATCGAAAAGTATCTCGCTGAAGGGCAGCTCGTAGATGAGTTCGACTGTCTGGGTGTCGAGATACTTCATCGTGCGCTGGGCGCCCCGCTTCTCCTGGCAGAGCTTCATCACCGGCCCCACGTAGTCCGAGGGAACGACAATCGTTCCCAGGATATAGGGCTCCTCGATGTGATCGACCCGGGACAGGTCGGGGAGCCGGGCCGGGCTTTCGATCTCGATCGCCTCCCCGCCGGTCATCACCACCCGGTAGACCACCGTCGGCGCCGTGAATATGAGGGTGAGATCGTACTCGCGCTCGAGACGCTCGCGGATGATGTCCATGTGGAGGAGCCCGAGGAAACCGCACCTGAAACCGAAGCCGAGGGCGCCCGAGGTCTCGGGCTCGAAGGTGAAGGCCGAGTCGTTGAGGTGGAGCTTGTCGAGGGCGGCGCGCAGGTCCTCGAAATCCCCGCTGTCGGCGGCGTAGAGGCCGCTGTAGACCATCGCCTTGGGCTCCTGGAATCCGGGAATCGGCTCGCTCGCGGGCGAGGCGGCCGAGGTCACAGTGTCGCCCACCTTGGTGTCGCTCGCCTCGCGGATGGCGCCGGTGAGCAGGCCCACCT
>NYYB01000076.1 GCA_002685755.1 Nitrospinota bacterium | reverse complement strand
TCATCTTGGCCAGGAGCGCCGGGTTCCGGTAGCCCACGGCGAGCACACTCGCGCCCAGCCGGAGGCTCGAGGTGTCCCTGGCGAGGGCGGAAAGAGTCGTCCACGCCTCGAGGAGAGGATCGGTCGGGGACGATTCCGGCTCCGTGGGGCGCTCCATGGCCTGCCTGATTCGCTCCTGGCGCGGCCCGCCGGGGGGCAAGGTGAAAAAGTGATCGCACAGCCATACCGAGTGAAAACCCAGCCGCTCGGCTTCCCGCGCGAAGGCGCTCATGGGCTCGTAGGAGCGGACGGCTAGGCCTTGAGTAGTGAGCGCGAGTATCAGGCCGACTTCGACGGGTGGTTTCACGGATTGGCTCCAGGCCGGGGTGAACACCGGTGGAAATTGACTTTTTCAAAGTATAGATGAAATCCGGCGGGCCTGGATACGCACGGGGCGGCTCCGCCGGGGCGAGAGGTGGCTTCGAGTGAAGAGCGAGAAGCCCCCGAGTGAAGAGCAGGCTTCGCGGAGGAGCTTCTCCATGTCTATACCGCCAAAATCTCTATCCCATGAAACCTCCGATCCAGTCAACGATGAAATTCGCCTTATTCCGGGGCATGATCAACCAAAAAAGCTTGGATTTGCGCTTGATTCCAACCGATCCACTCACGCAGGATTTCCTCGGTGTGTTGGCCGAGCAGTGGAGGCGAGGTCATTTCCGCTTGGGCGCCCGTCATGATCCAGGGAGGGCCAACCACCCGGATCGGACCCGACGCCGGGTGCGTTAGTTCGCAGACGATGCCCCGGTGCCTCGCCTGGGGGTCGTCGAGCGCCTCGGCGAAATCGTTCACGAGCGCGAAAGGTATGCGCTCGGCCTCAAGGCGCGGCGTCCAGGCCGCTGAAGGCCGCTCCGAAAAAACACGGGCCACTATCCCGTCCAGCTCCTCGCGGTGTTCGAGGCGGCCCGCCATGGTGGCGAAGCGCTCCTCGCCGATCAAATCCTCGCGATCCATCGCCCGGCAAAAAAGGGGCCAGAACCGATCGTTTTGGACGATGATCGCCAGGTAGCGCCCATCGGACGTCCGGTAGGTGTTCGCCGGCACGCGCATGGGATTTTCGTTGCCCCAGCGGCCCGGCGAAATTCCCGCCTGAAGGGTCTCCCCCATGCGGGGCCCGAGCCCGGCCAGCATCGCGTCCTGGAGGCTCACGTCGATTCGCCGCCCTCGCCCCTCGCGGCTGGCGGCCTGAAGCGCCGAAACGACCGCGAACGCGGAAAACATGCCCGCCATCACGTCGGCCAGCGGGGATCCGATCATCCGGGGCTCCTCCCCCGGCAGACCCGTCACGCTCATTACCCCCGAAACGGCCTGGAGGATCGGATCAAGGCCCGGGCGATCCCGGTAGGGACCGTCCTGCCCGAAGCCCGAGAGCGAGCAGTAAACCAGCCGGGGGTTCAGTGGCGAAAGATCCTCCCACCCCATCCCGAGGCGATGGGCCGTTCCGGGCGAGAAATTCTCGACGAGGACATCCGCCCGGCGGGCAAGTTCGTGCGCCGCCGAGCGCCCGCCCGGTTTTTTGAGGTCCACCGCGACGCTTTTTTTAGAGCGATTGTTCGCATAAAAATAATCCTCGTGTTCCTCGCGGCCCTCGTAGCGGTGGACCGAGCGCAGATCGTCTCCCGTGCCCGGCCTCTCGATTTTGACCACCTCGGCCCCCATGTCCGCAAGCATGGCCGTACAATACGGGCCCGCGATGACCTGGGTGAGGTCGAGCACCCGGACCCCGGCCAGGGGCGCCTGCGCCCCGGCGCTCATTTCTCCTTCGTCGCTCATTTCCCCTTCCAGACGGGCGGGCGTTTTTCCCTGAAGGCCAGGATTCCTTCCTTGGCATCCTCGGTGTGGAGCACCCGGTTGGCAACGTCGCGCGCGATGAAAATCCGGCTTTCAAACGGAATATCCTGACTGCGGCGCGCCGCCTCCTTAACGGCCTGGACGGCCACCGGTGCGGACTCGAGAATTTCCCTCGCGAAGCGCTCGGCCGCCGGGAGGAGGTCTTCGTGGAGGACCACCTCGTTGGCGATTCCGAAGCGGAGACACTCTTCGGCCGGGATGAATTTCCCCCGCATCAGGTAGCCCATCGCCTGTGCCCAGGGGATGTCCTGGGCGCACATGATGGAGCCGCTGACCGTGGAAATTCCCCGCTTGACCTGGGGCCAACCAATCGAGGCGCGCTCGGACATGATCACGATATCCGAGTTCAGTGCGAAACCGCCCCCCTGGGCCAGACAGGGGCCGTTGATGGCACAGATGATCGGCTTATAAATATGACGGAGGAAGAGGTAGAGCTCATCGTTCGACATGACCGAGCCGTCCTCCTCCGGCGGGGTTTCCAAAATATCCTTGCCCGAGCAGAAGACATCCCCCTCGGCGGTGATGATCGCCGCCCAGACCTCCGTATTGTGCTTGATGTCGATATAGGCTTCCTGGACCTCTTTTCGCATGGCGTAGTTGATGGCGTTTTTCTTTTCGGGGCGGTTCAGGGTGAGCCACGCGATATGATCCCGGACCTCGTACCGGATTGCCTCCTGGGTGGGCATTGGTGCCTCCTTATTCTCTCCGTGTAATCGTAAGGCGGCCTCCCGCCGTTCTGGCTTATGACTAGAAGGTGCGGGTTGGGGCCGGTGTCAACGTTATTCGGCCAAGGCATTGTCCAAATTTGCCTTCCGGTGATGATGATTTGATGAGGGTTTCGCTAGCCAGGTCCATATAACTGATGAAATCCCGACAACCACCAACGTTGTGTGAGTAACCATGACTTGTCCAACCTCTCGTCCCATCCTGATTCACTATTATTGAAGTAGGAGAATCTCCAGTATTTATGTAACGAAGTTCGTTGTTTTCATCGTCAAATACGGCGGTACTTTGGGTTGCCTCTGAGCCAAGAGCCACATAGATCCGTAGGCCGGTCGGTGCCGCTTCTGCAGTGGATGGTAGGTTCATAAGAACAGATGCAATGAGAAAAATAACCTGGGAGAAGAGCAGTATGACAAAAGCGCGTTTCGGCATGACGAGTCCTCCAGGTGGACGTTGCGTATACGGCTTGGCTTTTGGTTCCTTACTTGGCTGTGGGCCCTGCTCCCTGAATCACGGCACCTGGATAGGGGAGATGGGACTGGCGTTAATCAGAGTAGCTAATATAGAGAACTATAGGCGGGTGAATTTAGAAGATCAAGTACTAAATGAATAATAATTGATTCATTTTGGGGTATTACACGGTGGAGGCGGCGCTCAGGCGAGAGAAACCCTGAATAGGGGGGTGTGGACGGCCCCTTCGGGGCGGAGGTCGCTTTTGAAAAGGACGGCCTCGGTCAGGCGGAGGAGGGGCGGCGGGTCGAGCAGGGCGGCCTCGGCCTCCCGGAGTGCGGCGGCGAGGTTTTTGGGGGGGCGATCCCCCCGGGATGGGCGAGCCCTCCGGGAGCGGCGGGCGAGGGTGAGATGGGGCCGGAAGGGGCGAGCCTCGGGCGGATGGTCGGCGCCGTCGAGGGCGGAGCTCAGCCGGCCAACGAGGACGGCGAGGGGCGTTGGGCAAGCTCTCGGGCCGGCCCAGATGACGGAGGGGCTACCGGGGCGGGGAAAGGCGCCGAGGCGCTCAACCGGAAACAGGATGGCGCCTGTCCCGGCGCAGGACTCCGATAACATGGCTGGCAGGGAACCGGGAGCTTCCGAGGCGGCGGAATTGCCGGGAATTTCGCCCAAAAAACGCAATGTGAGGTGGACTTTCGCGGGAGGAACGCGCCTGAAGGCGGCGAAGGGAGAGTGGTGATCGAAATTTTCGCCCAGGGCTGCGACGAGCTCCCTGCTCTCCGGCGGGAGGGGGATGGCGATAAAGGCTCTCATCGGTGGAGGGGCGTCAGCTCTCGCTCTCGAGGAGCGCGGCGCGCAGCATCTCGAGGGCCGAGTCGGCGGTCTGCTCCTTGACGGCGGCGCGGTCGCCCTCGAAGAGGTAGCGCCCGCTTCGGATCCCGGAGGGGAGCGCCACCGCCATGAACACTGTCCCGACGGGCTTATCGGAGGCGCCGCCCCCGGGCCCGGCGATGCCCGTCACGGCGAGGCCCACTTCGGGGGGGCCTAGCTCAGTGCCGGCCGCCTCGGCGCCGACCGCCCTTCTCGCGCCCTCGGCCATCGCACGGGCGCAGGCGTCGCTGACCGCGCCGTGGGCGATCAGCACCTCCTCGGGCACCCCGAGAATCGCCATTTTCGCCTCGTTGCTGTAGGTGATGAATCCCCGGTCGTAGTAGTTCGAACTCCCCGGAACGTTGGTAATCCGGTGTCCGATCAGGCCTCCCGTACAGCTTTCCGCCGTCGTGATGCGCCATTTTTTCCGTGAAAGATGCTGGCCCAGCCAAGCTTCGAGCGATTCGTCCACGCCGCGGCCCTCAAGGATCCAGGTAACTAGGTTACAGGTAGCCCATACTTCGCCCCAGGGCGAGCACCCCCCACCCCAGCCCTCCGGCCACCAGATCGTCCGCGACGACCCCCCAGCCCCCTGGAAGAATCTCGATTCGCCGAAAGGGCTTCCAGATATCGAGCACCCGAAAAACCACGAATCCCGCCGCAAGATGTAGCGCCACCGGGGCCGAGCCCATCAGACAAAGCAACTGGCCCGCGACCTCGTCCGCCACAATCTCGGGAGGGTCCTTTCTCCCGGATTCGCGCTCGACCACACCCGCAGACCATACCGCCAAAATTACCCATAAAAAGAAAAAAACAAAAAGCGGGGAGCTCCCCGCCTGGTAGAGAGCCCAATAAAAGACCACACCCACGGCAGAGCCCGCCGTACCGGGTGCGATGGGAAAATATCCGGTTCCGCACACCGTCGCGGCGACGCGGGCCAATGAAACAGGGTTTCCTCCATCGCCTGGGGGCGGGCGACTCATGGCCGGACTTTGCTTCTGACTCCGTTGAGGCGCGAGGCGGTGAATTCCCGCGCCCAACGATCCGCCCCCATCACTTCTTCGAGACTATCTCCGGAACCGCTTGGGCGGCCTTCCAAGGCTGCACCCACCAGGGCCGGAATTTCCATAAATCCGATATGACCGCCCAAAAAAGCTTCGACAGCCACCTCATTGGCAGCGTTCAACACCGCAGGGGCGATCCCCCCCTCAACCAAAACCGACCGGGCATGGCCCAGGCAAGCAAACCGGCCCGTATCCGGCTCCTCGAAAGTAAGCGAACCTAGCCGGGCCAGGTCAAGGCGGGGCACTTGGCAGGGAACGCGCTCCGGATAACAGAGGGCCTGGGAGATCGAAATTCGCATATCGGGAACGCTCATCTGGGCGAGCATGCTTCCGTCCACAAACTCGGCCAGGGCATGCACCACGCTCTCCGGATGAATCAGCACATCGACCTGCTCAGGCGACAGATCGAAAAGCCACTTTGCTTCTATTAGTTCAAGACCTTTATTCATCAGACTGGCTGAATCAATAGTCACCTTTGGGCCCATCTTCCAGGTGGGATGACGTAACGCCTCCGCCGGCGTAACACCACAAAGCGATTCCAGGGAAGTGGTGCGGAAAGGCCCGCCCGAGGCGGTCAAGATAATCCGGAGCACCTCCCGGCCCCGTGGCCGTCCCGCAAGCGCCTGTGAAACGCCAGCGTGCTCACTGTCAATAGGCAGTATTGGCACCTTTCGCGCGCGCGCCCTCTGGGTAACGAGTTCGCCCGCCATGACAAGCACTTCCTTATTCGCCAGCGCGATCGATGCGCCCGCTTCGATTGCCGCCAGAGTCGGAGCCAGCCCCTCTGAACCGACCAGAGCCGAGACAACGATGTCCGCGCCCGCCCCGGCCGCTACCTCGAGGAGGCCCTCGTCCCCGCTCAAAACCCTTGCCCCGCAACTGCGACTATTACGCAAATGACCCGCATTGACCGGATCCGCGACCGACACCAACCGCGGAGAAAATTCGCGCGCCTGGCCGGCCAGCCGCTCCCAGTTCGAGCCGGCGGCCAGGGCGACAACCTCAAAACGGCCGGGATTATCGGCGATCACCCGTAGGGTGTTCTCCCCGATGCTGCCAGTCGACCCCAAAATAGCGATTTTTTTCGGCACATTCGCCTCATCAAGCAAATTTCAGCCTGCCGCGATCCATCTCAAAAAATAGTAAAACGGCGGCGCCGCTAGGAGCAATCCATCGATTCGGTCCAGAACTCCCCCGTGACCGGGGATTCCTGTCCCTGAATCTTTTTTCTCCGCCGCCCGTTTGACAAATGACTCGCACAAATCGCCCACCTGGGAGAGCCCTCCCAAAATGAGGGCCGCCGCCAGCGCCCAGCCCCGGCCCATGCCCGCGATCTCAAGCCATCCCGCCAGGGCTAGCCCCACGACCGCGCCCGCTACCAGACCGCCCAGCGCCCCCTCAACCGTCTTTCCCGGGCTAATCGATGGCGCGAGTTTTCGGATGCCCACCGCGCGGCCCACATAGTACGCCGCAATATCGTTCGCCCAGACGACAGCGAATAAAAACACAATAGCTTCCCTGCCACTGTCCACCAGCCGAATTAATACAACCAGCGAGCCGGCTCCGCCCACCCAGAGCAACCCCAAGACCGATACACCCGCTCCGGCAAGCCCCGCTTTCCGATCACTTGTATTCATGGAGCGCACTAAAATTCGTAAAATGATAAAAGTCAGGGCCACCCCGGGCGTCAGACCGCCAGCCCAAAAAGACAGGATCAATAGCCCCACATCGAGCGTACCCTCCCAGCGCACTCCCGCCCAGCCGCAATGCGCGATCAGCCCCTGAAATTCCCAGGCCGCACATAGGGCGACCACCACCACCAGCCAGAGAAACAGGACCGGTGGAGCTGACCAAACAACAAGAAGGGTAGGAGCGCCAAGCGCAATCCCACTTAGAACGCGAACCACGTTCCACTCATACTTTTTTGGAGGTAATCTGGTCGTCGGTCAGACCAAATTTTCTCACCCTAGACTGAAAAGCGAGGATGGCGTTTTCAAACTCCCGCTCGCCAAAATCAGGCCAATACAGATCAGTGAAATAGAGTTCTGCGTAGGCGGCCTGCCAGAGGAGATAATTGGAAAGCCTGAGCTCCCCGCTGGTACGGATCAACAGGTCGAGCTCGGGCAGGTTGGAGGTATACAGATTACGGGCGATATCTTCTTCTTCGATTTCATCCGGTGAAATTTTTCCGGCCATCGCCTCCCGCGCCAAGGCTTGGGCGGCATCCGCGATTTCACGCCGGGAACTGTAGCTAAGCGCCAGGGTCAGCACCATCCCTTCCCGATCGGATGTCTCCGTCATCGCGCGGCCCACCCACTCCTGGGCGAACAGCGGCAGATCCTCGATGTGGCCAATCGCGTTGAAGCGAATCCCCTCATCCAATATCCGGGAAAGCTCTCGTTCCAGGAACTCGGCCAGAATTTCCATCAAAGCATTGACTTCGTCCCTGGGGCGGCTCCAGTTTTCAAGGGAAAAACTGTACAAGGTGAGCGCTTTTACACCCATCCGGCTGGCATGAGAAACGACTCGATCAACCGCATTGACCCCCTCACGGTGACCGGCGATCCGGGGGAAAAAACGTTTCATCGCCCACCGGCCATTGCCGTCCATGATGATGCCGACATGAGCCGGCAATCTGTTCAGGTCGATTCTGGGATCGATGGGAAAATCCATTGTCCTTCTCTGGGCGGTCAGACTTTCAGTATTTCTTCTTCCTTGGCAGAAAGCAACTGATCGATTTGAGAGTTGAAATCGTCCGTCACTTTTTGAACCTCGGCCTGCCCTTTCCTCAACTCATCCTCCGTAATCTCCTTGTTCTTTTCCGCGGACTTCAAACTTTCATTGACATCCCGGCGGACATTACGAATCGAGACCTTGTGCTCTTCGCCTATTTTCCTGACCATCTTGACCATTTCTTTTCGCCGCTCCTCCGTCAGGGGAGGAACCGGGACGCGGATAACCTTTCCGTCGTTCGACGGATTCAGGCCGAGTTCCGCCGCCTGAATGGCTTTTTCGATATTCGCGAGGACACTCCCGTCGTAGGGCTGGATCACGATCAGTTGCGGTTCGGGTACGTTGATGGCAGCAAGTTGATTCAGCGGAGTCATCGTACCGTAATAATCCACTTTGACATTGGCCACCAAAGAAGCGGACGCCCTGCCTGTCCGCACCCGTGAACTG
Organism: Nitrospinota bacterium; assembly: GCA_002685755.1. GTDB lineage: Bacteria > UBA8248 > UBA8248 > UBA8248 > UBA8248 > UBA8248. The sequence continues at coordinate 4,371 of NYYB01000076.1, read as the reverse complement.
TCCGCCTTGAATGACTCCAGCGTCACCGTCATTCTTTTTTTCGATTCAGCGAGATGATCTTGAATTGCCACGACATCTCCTTCGATATTCCCGCCGGCGCCGAGTTAAGCTGGGCGAAATCTCCAAATCAATGGTTTTCTTCAGCAGTGACGAGAGTCCCCACCTCTTCACCGGAAACCACCCGAAGAATATTTCCTTCCTTCCTGAGATTAAAAACGATAATAGGCAAGTCATTTTCCATGCACAAGCTGATCGCAGTGGAATCCATCACCCCAAGGTGGCGGTTCAACACCTCTATATAACTCAACTCTTTGATGAACTTAGCGTCTTTATCCTTTTTGGGGTCGGAGGTGAATACGCCATCGACATTCGTCGCTTTGAGAATGCACTCGGCTCCAATCTCCACCGCACGGAGACTCGCCGCCGTATCGGTCGTGAAATAAGGGTTTCCGGTGCCAGCGGCAAAAATCACCACCCGGCCCTTCTCCAGATGCCTCACCGCTCTTCTGCGGATATATGGCTCGCAAAGCTCGGCCATGTGAATAGCGCTTTGAACCCGGGTGGGGATACCTATTTTTTCGAGCGCATGTTGAAGAGCAAGAGCGTTGATGACCGTGGCCAGCATACCCATGTGATCGCCCGTGGTCCGCTCCATTCCGGCCGCGGCGGCTTCGCCGCCACGGAAGATATTCCCGCCACCGACGACGATCGCCAACTGAAGCCCCTTTTCATGGACTTCGGCTAGTTCCTTGGCGATATCGCCCACGACGCCGTGATCGATGCCCAGGCGCATTTCACCCCCGAGGGCTTCGCCCGATAGCTTTAACAGGATGCGATAAAAACGAAGATTAACGCCCAATGACTCCTCCTATTTCTTCGGAGCGCAGAAGAAGCCGGGGGCGCGAACGGCAAGCGCGGGCGGCTACTCGATCTCCTCCTGCGCGGTGAGTTCTCCGCGCTGGAACCGCGTGAACTGAAAAACCTCAACCTCCTCGCCCAGTTCCTTCGACTTGGCCTTCAACAGGGCCTGAATAGTCTGATCGGGATCTTTCACGAAGGGCTGATCCATCAAGCATACTTCCTTGAGGTACTTATTGATTCGGCCGTCCACGATTTTGGCGATGATGTTTTCCGGTTTGCCAGTGTCCTTCGACTGAGCCATGAGAATGGCCCGCTCGCTTTCGATCACGTTATTCGGAACGAGATCGGAGGTAAGGTACTTCGGGCTGCTCGCCGCGATGTGCATGGCCAGATCTTTGGCCGTCTCGGTGAAGGCGTCCTGGCCGACCACATCGGCCGAGGCGCAGCGAAGCTCCACCAAAACCCCGATGGCACCTCCCGGATGGATATAGGAGCAGACAGCTCCCGCCTGACCCTCGGGAATTTCATAGCGCTCACCGCGGGAAACCAGAATATTCTCCCCCAGTTTGGCAATGGCCGCCGCCACCTCTTCCTGGAGCGTTTCTCCCCCCGGATTGGGAGGAAGGCTTTGGCCGCCGTTTTCCTTGACGTGACTGAGAGTATTTTTCACCAGCGCCCTGAAATCCTCCGTTTTGGCGACAAAATCGGTCTCACAATTCACCTCGACGAGAACGCCCGAGCGGGCATCTGAGTTCACCTCGGATTCGACGAGCCCATCGTTGGTCTCTCTTCCGGCTTTTTTCGCCGCACTGGAGAGACCCTTCTCCCGCAGAAAGCGCTTGGCCTCCTCCAGGTCACCGTCTTTTTCGCGCAACGCTTCCTTGCAGTCCATGATTCCCGCGCCTGTCATGCTGCGCAGGTCCTTAACCATTTGAGCGGTAACTTCCATTCCCTTCTCTTCTCCTTCCGGATGTTCAATCCCTGTCAATCAGAGTCATTCAACCAGCCGGTTCATCGACCGTTGCCTTCTCCTCGGCAGCCGGTTCAACTTCTGCTGGGATATCACCCGCAGGGGCTTTTTCGGAAGCCGCCGGAGGCGTCTCCTCACCCTTCTCGGCGGCTTCTAAAATTTCCTTCGCCACATCATCACCCGCCATGGCCGCTTCGGCCTTCCCGTCTTTTCGAAGGGCCACGCCTTCGCTGACAGTATCGGCCAAACGCGAGACAAAGAGGCGAACAGAACGAAGGGCGTCATCGTTTCCGGGCAGAACGAAATCCACTCCATCGGGATTGGCGTTGGTGTCCACCATCGAAATCACCGGGATACCCAACTTTATGGCCTCTCTGATCGCAATGTGCTCGTGGCCAGCATCCACGATGAACATTGCCTTCGGTATATTTTTCATGTTCTTGATCCCGCCCAGGAATTTATCGAGACGCTGGCGATCCTTTTCCCGGCGGACAGCTTCTTTCTTGGCCAAAAGATCGAAAGTGCCGTCCTCTTTCATGCCATCGAGTTCGACTAGACGGGCAATCGAGTTTTTGATGGTGGCGAAGTTGGTGAGAGTGCCACCGAGCCAGCGTACAGTGACGTAAGGCATGCCCACTCTCTGGGCCTCCTCGGCGACGATCTCCTGCGCCTGGGGTTTGGTGCCTACGAAAAGGACGTCACCGCCCTTGGAGGCCACCTCTTTCAAAAAATCCATCGCTTCCTTGAAAAGGTGAAGGGTTTTCTGGAGATCGATGATGTAGACCCCGTTTCGCGCCCCGAAAATATAGGGCTTCATTTTGGGGTTCCAGCGGTTGGTCTTGTGGCCAAAATGCGAACCGGACTCGAGCAGTTCCCGCAACGTGACGGATGCCAAGAGGACTTCCTCCTTATTCCGCCTTAAGGCAGGCGGAACCTTCGCAACTCCCCGGCGAAAGGGGTTGAATTTAAAGCTGAAATGAGAAACACCGAATTTCGCGCGGTCCCGCCCGATGCGGTCGCCGCCGCGCGGCGAGGGGAATGTCTCACAAGGTTGTTTTCGATTCAACCCCCGGGGCATTTCGCCCCTCCGGCGATTCAACCCTCCGGATTCGCTCCTCGTCAGGTCCGGTAATCTGCGTTGATGGCGACGTATTCGCGGCTCAGGTCGGTCGTCCAGAAAACCGCGCCGCCTTTTCCGACGCCGAGGCCGAGGGTCACCGTATATTCATGTTTTTCAATGACTTTCTTTAGGGAAGCCTCCACAGCTTTCAGCGGGGCGCCCTCCCTCACGACCTCGACACCGTCAAACCTGAGCGACATGCGGGCCTGATCGAGCGCGGCGCCGCTGTAGCCGGCTGCCGCGAAGATTCGCCCCCAGTTGGGCAGGCATCCGTTGATGGCCGTTTTCACGAGAAGACTCTCGGACACCGAGCGGGCTGCCCGCCGGGCGTCCTCATCGCTGGCCGCGCCCTCGACCCGGATCTCAACCACCTTGGTCACACCCTCCCCGTCCCGGACAATGGCGAGGGCCAACTCCTTGCACACCCGCTTGAGACCGGCCTCGAAGCGTTCGAGTGCTACCTCGCCCTCGACAGAGACACCCGAGGCTCCCGTCGCCGCCAGGATCACGGTGTCGTTCGTCGAGGTGTCCCCGTCGATGGTCACATTGTTGAAAGATTCATTGGCCGCGGCGCGCAACAACGAGGAGAGCGCCTCGGCCGAAACAACAGCGTCGGTCGTGACATAAGCCAGCATAGTCGCCATGTCGGGAGCGATCATGCCCGCCCCCTTGGACATGCCGCCCATTCTCACCTGCCCGCCCGGCAAATTGATCGAGACGGCGAACTCCTTTGGCCGCGTGTCCGTCGTCATGATCGCCTCGGCGGCGGGGCCTCCGCCCTCTTTAGACAGGCCCTTCACAAGGCCACCCAGCGCCGCCTCCATTAATTCCACCGGAAGATGCGCGCCGATGAGGCCCGTCGAGGACATCGCCACCTCTCCCTCGCCGCAACCGAGGCGCTCCGCCAACGCGGCGCAAACCCGGCGTGCGGCTGCGAGGCCGGCCTCTCCGGTACAGGCGTTGGCAACGCCGCTGTTCACCAAAAAGGCGCGCAGCGGCGCTTTTCCCACCCGCTCCCTGCACAAGACCACTGGCGCCGCACAGACGAGATTTCGAGTGTAGACGCCCGCCGCCTCGGCCGGAGGATCAAACTCGATGAGAGTCATGTCGGGGCGGCCCGATTCCTTGATACCCGCCGTAGCGGCCGAGGCCCGGACTCCTCGGGCGGCGCAAACCCCGCCGCCGATTTCTTCGATGAAATTCTGGTCGCTCATACCCAATACCCCGGATGCTCAAGGCCCTGCGTTTCGCTCAGACCCAAAAGAATATTCATGTTTTGAACGGCGGCCCCGGAAGCCCCCTTGACGAGATTATCGATTGCCGTCACTACGACGAACCGCCCGATTCGCTCATCGAGGGTGAGCCCGATGTCGAGAAAATTGCTGCCCGCCACCTGACTCACGTTCGGAAACGCGCCCTC
>NYYB01000176.1 GCA_002685755.1 Nitrospinota bacterium | reverse complement strand
TCTCCAAACATGACAAACTCGATTCTTTCGATAACGCCCGGCTCCGAGCGAAGGTGAGCGGCGGCGGATTTAAGCATCCCCCGGACACACTGATTCAGTGCGAGTCCTCCCACCCCTGTTCCGATCGCGGGGAATGCGATGCTGGTGATTCCGAGATCGGCGCCGCGCCGCAAGCTGGCCGAGGTGCACGAGGCGAATATCTCCTCAGACGTCCTCAGGTCCTGGCCCATTCCCGCCGCATGAATCACATAGCGGGCCCTCAACGCACCCCCGCCGGTCGAAATGGCCTCACCGACCCCGATCGGCCCTTTTCGGATGGCCTCCTCCTCGATAACGGCTCCGCCCTTTCTCTTGATCGCACCAGCAACGCCCGCACCCATCCACAGGTGATTATTCGCCGCGTTCACAATTGCGTCCACGCCGCTGTCTGTGATGTCGCCTTGGGAAATTACCAGGAGACCCCGGCCTATGCGTTTTTCGATCATGGGAATCGACTTCCACGCGAGGCAGAGGATATTTTATTCATCCGTCCTTTTGACGGGCGGGAAATTCGCTAAAACCGACTTTCCTCAGCGGATCCGCTCAACACCTCGGAGACCGGCCGGGGGACATCCGGGCTCTCGCCCGAAGCATCGCCGGAGGAGAAGGAACTCGACGCCGGGGCGGGGTCAGCGTTATCGACCATTTCCCGTAATTCCTTGCCTGCCTTAAAGAATGGGACTTCCTTGGGTGGGATCTGCACCGTTGCTCCGGTGCGCGGGTTGCGGCCATCACGCCTATCTCGCGAACGAACACGAAAACTACCAAAACCCCGCAATTCGACTTTATCACCTTTGGCCAAAGCCGAGATGACACTCCCGAAAACGATGTTTACGACTCGTTCGGTATCTTTCTTTGTCAGGTTGATCTTCGCGGAAATTTTCTCAACCATTTCGGCCTTGGTCATCGGAACGAAACCTCCTTGATTATTCTCAGCTGTCACCGAAGCGCCTTAGCGGCTATCTCCTCAATCGGGCGACGACTTTAGAAGATTATCTCCACATGTACTGTAGCACGGCTGGATACCCACCCAAATAGGAAGAAGGCCCACCCTCTAACCATCCTGTCAACGACTGTCTCAATAGTCCCCAAACACCTCCCCTAGGCTTGATTTCGAGAAGTTTTGGCTCCCCCGGGATTTTGGCCAGCCGCCCGGCTTCTAGCGCCGCGTCCCACTGCCCCCCTAGTTTATCAACCAGTCCGAGTTCCTTGGCCCGCTCTCCGCTAAAAATGCGGCCATCGGCGATCTTGCGGGTCTCGTCAATCGGTATCCGGCGCCCCTCGGATACCGCCTTGACGAACTGCTGGTAGGTATCGTCGATGAGCCGCTCGAAAATTTTCCGATCCTCTTCCGTCATTTTCCTCAGCGGCGAACCAATATCCTTATGCGGGGCGCTTTTGATAACGTTAAAACTCAAGCCCAAATTCCCCAAAATCTTTTCGGCATTGGGCAAAACAACAATAACCCCGATGCTCCCAGTAACAGTGCCGGGATAGGAAAATATCTTATCGGCCGCAGACGCAATATAGTAGCCGCCCGAAGCAGCCACGCTCCCCAACGAAGCGACCACCTTACGGCCGGTCCGGCGAAACCGCCGAATTTCCCCATAAATCTCCTGGGTGGGAGCCACTGCCCCGCCCGGGCTGTCAATTCTCACCAACAAGGATTTCACCCGGGGATTCCGCCGGAATTCGGTGAGGGTTTTCACCGTATTCGTCGCGTCGAAAATACTCCCCTTTATCCGGATAAAACCCACTACGTCATGCTGCCCAAATCCGAGGCCGTATCCCCGATCGCCGCCGGTTCTCCCTCCCCAAAAAAACCAGGAGAGGCCATACAGGCCCATGGCGATGACAGCAAACAACCCTGCCGAAATCATAAAGCCGGGAGTTCTCCACTTCTTCATCGCAGGCTCCTCGGCAGCCGGTATCTTTTAGGCCTCTTCGCTTCCGGCCTTTTCCTCTTCGGTTTTAGCTTCAGCTTCACCCGCTTCACCAGAGGTTTCAGCTACCGCCACCGGAGTGTCGGCTTCGCCGGAATCCTCGGAAGCTGTCTCCGCCGCCGGCTCCCCATCAACAGCAGTGGGGGCGGGGGCGAGTTCCGGCTCAGGCGCGCGCTTGATTAGCGGATCCTCGCTGGTAGCCTCGACATAAGCTCTGATGCTGAGGCCCAGCTTTCGCTGACTCGCCTCTATTTTAATGACACGCATTTTGTACACATCCCCGACCCGGACGATATCCTCCGGTTTGTTCACCTTCTCAGCGCTAATCTCGGAGATATGGACAAGACCTTCGAGCTCTTCCTCGGGGGCGGCGAAAACACCGAAATTCGTGATTTTCGTCACCTCCGCTTCCACGTCATCACCGACACCGTACCGGTCATCGATATTCACCCAGGGATCCTTCGATAGCTGTTTGATGCCGAGCGAGAGCCGCTCTTTCGCGACATCCACGCTCAACACGACGGCATCGACTTCTTCGCCTTTTTTCAAGGCCTCAGAAGGGTGCTTATAGCGCTGGGTCCAGGAAATATCGGAAATATGGATAAGCCCGTCGATGCCCTCTTCGAGCGCGACGAAAGCGCCAAACTCGGTCAAGTTCCTGACCTGACCGCTCACCCTTGAGCCGACGGGGTATCTCTCCTCGACCTCGGTCCACGGATTGGCCTCGACCTGTTTCATGCCTAATGAAATCCGGCGGCCATCCTTATCCAGATTCAAGACCACCGCCTCGACGATGTCCCCGATGGTGACAATCTTGGAGGGATGACGATTACGGCGGGTCCAGGACATCTCGGATATATGGACAAGGCCCTCTACGCCCGGCTCGAGCTCGACGAAAGCCCCGTAGTCGGTAATCGACACGACCCGGCCTTTCACCCGGCCGGTTTCGGGGTACTTAATCTCAACCCCTTCCCATGGGTCGGGCGTAATTTGCTTGTGACCCAGCGACACACGCTCGCGCTCTTTGTCGAATTTGAGGATCGTCACCTTCACCGTATCGCCGATCGAGAGCAACTCGCTGGGGTGGCTGACGCGTCCCCATGACAAATCGGTGATGTGAAGCAATCCATCGATACCGCCCAAGTCGATAAAAGCGCCGTAGTCGGTGATGTTCTTCACGACCCCAACCGTCTGGAGACCTTCCTCGAGATTAGCCAGGGTCTCCCGCTTGAGTTCGAAACGCTCCTCTTCGAGCAACACCCGGCGAGAGAGCACAATATTCCCCCGCTTTCGGTTCAATTTGATGATTTTCAGATCAAATGTTTGGCCAATGAACTGATCGAGGTTCCTCACGGGCCGAAGATCCACCTGGGAACCGGGGAGGAACGCTTTGAGGCCGATATCGACAGTAAGGCCCCCCTTGATCCGTGCAATCACACGGCCCGGAACCGTCTCCTCGCTTTCGTAGGCGCGGGTGATTTCATCCCAGACTTTGATTCTATTGGCTTTATCTTTCGAAAGGATAATTCGTCCGTCTTCATCCTCCCGGGCCTCGACGTAAACCTCCACCAGATCGCCCGCCGAAAGGCTTCTTCCTCCATCGGGAAATTCGCGGCGTGAGACAAATCCTTCGGATTTATATCCGACATCGACAAGAAGATAATCGCTTTCAACCCGGACCACTCTACCGTTGACAATTTCTCCGTCTTTAATCGGATCGAGCGTTGATGCATATAGGGATTCCATCTGCTCAGGAGTGAGCGTATCGGGATCCATTTCCAAGAGAGCTGATTGGAGAGCTGCGGCGGATTCTTCGCCGGCATCCTCGGCCGGCGAGAAAGAAGGATTTTCTGTCATTCGATTACTTCACCTCGTACAAAAACGGGAAAAGACCTCTTCCACCGTCCGGAGCCCCTATCCCCAGACAGCCGATGAAGAGGCACTGTTAGGAAGCGTAAAAAGTACTTCACGGGAGCGGGTGTGTCAAGGAAACTCATCTAAGGTCAATGAGTTGCCCATACTCCCGGGCGATTCTGTCTAGCATGATTCTGAGCACATCGTCAACGGAGAGATTGGACGTATCCAGCCGAAAGGCATCCTTTGCCTGTATCAAAGGGGCCTGCGCCCGGTGGCGATCCCGGTGATCCCTTTCCCTGAGGCTCGCTCCCAGTTTCTCCGGGTCAAAATCGACCCCTTTTTCCCTCAATTCCTGAAATCTTCTCTGAATTCGGACCTCAACGTCCGCATCCAGGAAAAATTTGAGGCGGGCAGCGGGAAATACGACCGTTCCAATATCTCGACCGTCGATCCCGGCCCCGCCATCCCGGCCATAACTGCGTTGGAAGTCGAGGAGGGCTTCCCTCACGACCGGATGTGTGGAAACCATTGAAGCAGCTTCACTTACGCGTTCTTCCCGTAAATTATCGGTCGCATCCCGGCCATTGAGAAAATTCCGCCACCCCTGGGGCGTCTTTCGGCATTCAAAGGAAAGATTGCGGGCCTGGCGAGCCGCTTCCTCCGGGTTTTCAGGGTTTCCTCCCATTTCAAGGACGCTCAACCCCACCGCACGGTAAATGGCCCCCGATTCCAGATATTCCCATTGTAGATGGTCGGCGATTCTCTTGGCCAAGGTGCTTTTGCCGGAACCCGCCGGACCGTCCACGGGAACCACGATACCCCCGCCTTTCGCCTGCTTCCCGCTCATTACAACCAGCCCCTCTCGCGGAGCCAGCCGTCCCTGCCCTCCTTGGCGCTCGAAAAAGCGCGGTTCATCCCCTCGCTGTCCTCTTCCTCCACTGCCCGCCGAAGGCCTGCGAGGGTCCTCACAAACGCGTCCAAAGAGGCCAGGAGCGCCTCCCTGTTGTCGAGGCATATCTCCCGCCACATCTCAGGATTGCTCGATGCGATACGCGTAAAATCCCTGAATCCGCCCGCCGCATACGAAACGGCGCCACCCTCGAGAGCCATATTAACGAGCGCATACGCTACAAGGTGGGGCAAATGGCTAATGTCCGCCAAAATTCGATCGTGGCGCTCCGGGTCGAGAATATCCACCTGGGCCCCCACGCCCTCCCAAAGCGCATGAAGCTTCTCCAGCGCCTGCCGGGAGGTGGAGGCGGTTGGAGTGAGAATCGTCCGGTGGTCTTCGTATAGGGCGGAAAAACTGGCCTCGACGCCTGATTTCTCGGTGCCCGCGATGGGGTGACCTCCGACAAAGCGAACATCTCCGAGGTTCAATGATTCGACGGCCCGGACAAACGGCCCTTTCACGCTGCCCACATCGGTGAGAATCGCCTCGGACTCCATCCCGGGAAGAATATTCCGAACGACATCCACAGCCGAGCGAACGGGGGTGCAAACCACAACGATGTCCGAGCCCTTCACCGCCTCCCTGTGATCCGTCTCGAATCTATCGACGACGCCCAGCGAGATCGCTTTCTCGAGGTTTTGAACACTTCGCCCCGCTCCGACAAATCGAGACACAAGTCCCTTTTCCCTCGCCGCGCGGGCAAGCGACCCCCCAATGAGCCCGACACCGATGATGGTCATTTGCTGAAAAAGTACGCTCATCCGATTACTCGATCTCAGGCCGCGGAAAAATCGAAGCCCAGCTTATTTGCCCAGGAGCAAGGCCAGCGAATCGATCACCCGCCGGTTCTCTTCGGTGGTTCCGATTGATATGCGCACGTGACCGGGGAATCCGTATCCCCCCACCTGACGAACGATAACACCCTCGCGGAGTAGTCCCTCATAGATTTTCATCCCGTCGCCCACCTCGGCCATGATGAAGTTTCCCTGGGTGGGCACGAACGGAATGCCCAGCGCCGCGAACTCGCGGACGAAAAATTCCCGCCCTTCGGCGTTTACGACGACGCTCCGGCTCACATGCTCCTCGTCCCCCAGGGCCGCCTCCGCCGCGGCGAGCGCCAGCGAATTTACGTTGAACGGCTCGCGCACCTTGTTGATGACTTCGATGATATCGGGATGTGCGATCCCGTACCCCACCCGCAACCCTGCAAGCCCGTAGGCCTTCGAGAAAGTCCGCAGGGCGATCAGGTTCGGATATTCGGCGAACAGTTTCGAGGCGTCCGGATAATCCTCGCGGTGTGCGTATTGACTATAAGCCTCGTCCACCACCACCAGCGTCTCCCCGGACAGCGTCTCGATAAACCGGCGGAGCGCCCCTTCTCCCACCGCGGTTCCGGTCGGGTTGTTCGGGTTCGCGATAAACACCGCCTTGGTCCGCTCGCAAACCAACCCCGCCATCGCCTCCAGATCGTGGGTGTAATCCCGCATCGGCGCCGTCCGTATTTCACAATTTGAAAGCTGGGAGACAATGAGATAGACGATAAACGCACCCTCGGAGAAGACAACCGGGTCGCCCGGGTCGAGAAACGCATGTGCGATACTTTCAAGAACCTCGTTGGTCCCGTTCCCGATGGTGAAATTCTCGGGCGCCATACCGTGGAATTCGGCCAGCCTCCGCTTGAGATAAAACCCTCCACCGTCAGGATAGCGATGGACCCCGGAGAGGGCCTTGCGGACAGCCTCAAGTCCCTTGGGAGAGGGGCCGAGCGGGTTTTCGTTCGAGGCCAGCTTGATTGATTCGGAGATGCCGAGTTCGCGCTCGAGTTCCTCGACCGGTTTTCCCGGTTGATAGACGACGATATCCTCCGCCGAGCGGGAGATTTTAAATTTCATTCCTTGCTCCGATAGTTACGCCCATTTTCAACCCACCGTGGGGTACGAACCAAGAAGACGAAAAAATTCCACTTTCTCTTTCAAATCCTCAAGAGCTCCGGCCAGCTCCGGATCTTCCACATGGCCCTCGATGTCCATGAAAAAGATATAGTCCCACGCCTTCCGGCGAGAGGGACGGGACTCGATCTTAGTCATGTTGAGGCCCCGCTCGGCGATGGATCCGAGCGCGCGGTAAAGGGCGCCAGGCTCGTTCCTGAGAACAAAAAGGAGGCTCGTGCCCGATCGTTCGGCCCGCGGGGCGGACTCTTTTCCCAAAACGAAAAACCGGGTCACGTTGATGTTTTCCGTGTCCAATTTCGACGCCGCCACCTCGAGCCCGTACTTTTTCGCGGCCAGGGCGCTTCCCAAAGCCGCCAGTTCGGGGTTCTTTCCCGCTTCCTGGGCCGCCAGGGATGTCGAAGCCACCTCCTCCACCTCCACCTCCGGCAAACATTCCCGAAGCCAGCGTCGGCACTGGGCCACGGCGTGCGGGTGGCTCAGGACCCGGCGAATCGCCCCGAGCTCCGCCGCATTGGTGAGCAGGTGAATATCAATGGGAAGCGAAATCGCTCCCACGATGACGAGAGGAGAATCGATGAGGCGGTCCAGGGTGATGTTGACCGTTCCTTCGAGTGCGTTTTCGATTGGAACAACGCCCATGTCCGAGCGCCCCGCCTCGGTGTCCTCGAAAATCGAGACAATTGTCGGCGCCGGCATATATTCGGCCTCCTCACCGAAGTGGCGCAGCGCCGCCTCGTGGGTAAAAGTCGCCTCGGGCCCCAGGAAGCTGACGCGGATTTTTTCGGCCATGTTTTCCTCTACCGTCATTCTATACAATCATTTACTGTCATCGCATCGGAAGCGAAAAAACACTTTGCCGGAAAACGGTTGTTAACAAGAGTAGTCGCGGACAATTCCCTCTAGCTCAATCGGCACGCGCGATTAGAGATACTCATCGAACCAGCCCACCGCTTCCTTCATTCCGATCTCGTGCAAATCCGGCCGGACGAAATAATAGCTCTCGTAGTGCTGCGCACCCGGCAGCTTGACGAGTTTCTTGGGTTCTCCGCACGCCTCGTAGCAGGCGAGCTGCTGATCGACCGGAACGAGCATGTCGTTTTCCGAAAAAATGATCATCACCGGCCGGGGAGCGATATGTCCCGCCACCCATTCGGGCTTATAACGCCAACAAGCTTCCGCGCTTTCGAGGTCGTAATCGCCTACATAGCGGTGGTCTTTTTGGTGGTGCCCCTTGATTACGCTTTCGGTGTGCGGATCGCAGAGCATCATCTCCGTCAAGGGGACCTCGGTTTTATCGCCTGTCTCGACGCGCTTGCGGGCGGCCTCGCGGACCCTTTCCTTGAACGCGGCCCACTCGTGAGGCCGGCGAACCGAACGCATCCACCGCTCGCCCTCGAACACGCCCACCG
>NYYB01000075.1 GCA_002685755.1 Nitrospinota bacterium | reverse complement strand
TCATCGTCGGCTTCAAGTTGTCGCTTGCTCCGCCGATGTAAAGCGCTTTCATCGCGCGCCTGACCGCCCGGCCGGGAGAACATTGCATGGCAACGAAGAAGAAGGCAAAGAAGAAGGCAGCCAAGAGGAAAGCTCCAAAGCGTAAGGCCACGAAGAAAAAGGCCACGAAGAAGAAGGCCACGAAGAAGAAGGCCAGGAAAAAAACCAAGAAAAAGGCCACGAAGAAGAAGGCCAGGAAAAAAACCAAGAAAAAGGCCACGAAGAAAAAAACCAAGAAAAGGCCAGCCAAAAAGAAGGCCAGGAAAAAAGCCAAGAAAAAGGCGAAAAGGAAGCGGTAGTCCCCTTTAAACGATCTTAAGAGCAAGCGACCTGGCAAAGGGGCCCTGCCAAAAGGCGGGGCCTCTTTTTTCAGCTATTATCCTTGAAAAGAACCTCCTCCGCCCCGCCGCCCTCTCCGAGTCATCCCCTTTCCCTGCCCTCGGGGCTGGGGTATAAATCCGTCCCGAGAGCGATAAGCCGCCCGGAGCCAAGCGGAATCACACATGAACCTCCCCGCCTCCAACCAAGAGGCTTCCGGCCTAGAAGCTTCCAGCCGGGGGCGTCGGCGCGGGGCATAACTAACGGGAGGATAGGGCATGGACGCGCGGACGCTGGCCTACACGGGTATTTCAATCCTGGGCTTTGGAATCTGGGGCTTCATGATGAAACTGGGCCAGGAGCGCCTGGGAGCGATTCCCCATTTAACCGCCATGGGCGTCTTCGTCGCTCTCATTGTAATGCTCGGGCTCGCCAGCCGTACGCTTCCGGTCCCGGAATTAAGCTCCAACCTCTGGCTCCCGCTGGCCGCTGCCCTGGCCACCCTGGTGGCCATGCTGTTTCTCACCCTGGCGCTGGGCGCTTCGAGTGGAAACACCGCCGCCGTCATCGCCCTCTCGGCCGTCTATCCGGGTGTCACCGCTGTTCTGGCCGCACTGTTTTTGGGCGAGGCGTTCACCCTCGCCAAGGTGGGCGGCCTTCTCTGCGCCGCTGCCGCGGCTTTTCTCTTCACTCGTTAAGGACCCGTTCATATGGCGGCGCAACGCGGCTACCGCATCGGCATCGACACGGGCGGAACCTTCACCGACGTGGTCTGCGTGCGGTCCGACACCGGCGAAGTCTTCACCACCAAAACCCCGACCACGCCCTCGGACTACAGCGAGGGGCTTCTCGAGGGCATCCGCAAGATCATGTCCGAGGTGAAAATCAGGCCCCGGCAGATCATCGGCGTCTATCACGGAACCACCGTGGCCACGAACGCCATCCTCGAGCGGCGGTTCGAAAACCTGGGCCTGATTCTCACCCGCGGCTTCCGCCACATGCTCGAGATTGGCCGCGTGTCCCAGTTCGCCGGCGGCCGCAACGGAGGTCATTTCGCCTCCGCACTTTTGAACCGCCCGCCCGAGGCGCTCGTCCCCCCCGAGCGGGTGTGCGAGGTCGAGGAGCGCCTCTCGGCCTCGGGCGATGTCCTTCGCCCGCTCGATAGAGAAGAAGCCGCCGAGAAGGCCAGGTGGTTCCGGGACCGGGGCATCGGCTCGGTGGGCATCTGCCTCCTCCACGCCTACACCAATCCGGTCCACGAAAAAATCCTGCTTGATGCCTTCTTCCGAGAATTTCCCGAATGCTTCGTGAGCATATCGAGCGAGGTGATCCCCGAACCGGGTGAATATGAACGCGCCGTGACCACCCTTCTCGACGCTTCCATCAAGCCGAGGATCATGGTTTATCTCGAAAAAAGCTCGGGGCGCATCGAGGAGTCCGTCGGCGAGGTCCCTTTCCTCGTCATGAAGAGCAACGGCGGGGTCTCCACCGCCCGCGAGGTGGCGAAAAAGCCGATCAGCACTGTCCTATCGGGGCCGGCGGCGGGCGCCCTCTCGGCCGCCTATCTGGGAAGCATCTCCGGCCACGAACGTCTCATTACCCTCGACGGAGGGGGGACATCGAGCGATATCGCCGTGATCGAGAGCGGCGAGGCCAAGCGCGGCACACGGCACCAGCTCGACGAGTTCACCCTCAGGCTCCCCATGATTGATGTCGTCACCACGGGAACCGGGGGGGGGTCGATCGCCTGGCAGAGCCCGGAGGGAAAGCTCCGCGTCGGCCCCCGGAGCGCGGGCGCCGACCCCGGCCCCGTTTGCTACGGCCTTGGCGGCGAGGAGCCCACCCTGACGGACGCCAATCTCGTTCTGGCGCGCAGCCCGCTCCACCTGGCCGGCGGCGAGGTCAAGCTCAACAAGGCCTACGCCATGCGCGCCATGTGCCAGTTCTCGCGCCCTTTCGGCCTCGACCCGTTCGAGATGGCTTCGGGCGTCGTCGAAATCGCCGCCTGGAACCAGGCCCACGCCATTCGCCGCGCCACCGTTCAGCGGGGAATCTCTCCCCGAGAGTTCGCCCTGATGGCCTTCGGAGGCTCGGGACCCCTCACCGCCGGCCTCGTGGCCGATCTTTTGGGGATCGAAACCGTCATCGTCCCTCCCTTCGCGGGGATGACCAGCGCCTTCGGCCTCGAGGTGGTGGACCTGCTGAACGACCACTCCGCCCCCCACTACCAAAGCGAGGAAAACCCGGACACCGAATCGCTGAGCGAGGCTTTCGGGCGGCTGGAGAGGCTGGCCGACGAAGGCCTCTCGCTCGAAGGGGTTCCCCCCCACCGGCGAATGCTCCGGCGGGCGGTGGACATCTGCTACCAGGGCGAGGCCCACGAACTCGAGATCGATTTCCCCTCGGGCTACCTCTCTCCCCAGTCGCTGTCTACGGTGATGGAGCGGTTCCATCTTCTCTACCGCCAGAGTTTCACCCACAACTACAAGGGGAAGCGCCCGGCCAAGATTGTGCATCTGAGAGTCACGGGGGTCGGTCTGACCGAACCGCCCAACCTTCCCCTTCTTCCGGTGGGCGACGAGAGCCCCGAGGATGCATATAAAGGCGCGCGCCTTGTCTGGTTTCCCGAAACCGGCGGTTTCATCGATACGCCCGTCTACTACCGGGAGCGGTTGAAGGAGGGCAATTACATTCCGGGCCCGGCCGTGGTGGAGAGTTTCGGCAGCACCGCCGTGATCTTTCCCAAACAGGAGGCGCGGGTGGACCGCTACGGAAACCTCGTGATGGGCTACCGCACCGAGATGGCCGAGCGCACCGAGCGGGCCGGACGCGCTACCGGACTGCACGGCGTAGGGACCCGGTACTGATGAACGTCAATCCCGTTGTCAGCGAAATTGTCTCGGGCGCCCTCCGCTCCCTCGAGGAGGAGGTGGAGGACCTTCTTGCCCGGATATGGCGAAGCCCCGCCCTGAGGGACGCCAGGGACTTTTCCGTCTCGCTCTACGACCGGTTCGGGAGGGCTTTGACGGGCGGGAGCCTCGGCGCGGGGCCCGGCCCCATCCTCGCCTCCTTCGGAGCCGAGGAGATGAACCCGGGCGACATCTTCCTCCACAACGACCCCTACCTGCCCCCCGCCGGGCTGGGCGAGGTGGCCGAAATATGCTTGACGCGCCCTCTATATGACGAAAACCGCCTCATCGCCTTCCTCCAGGTGCGCGGGCGCCACGACGACCTGGGAGGCGTGCGGCCGGGAGGCGGTGCGGCCGGAGCCTCCGAGAGCTACCACGAGGGCCTTCTCATCCCGCCCGTCCGGATCGCCCTCGGCGGCGAGCGCGTACGGGACATCCAGGCGCTCCTCCTCCGGAACAGCCGCTTCCCCGATTTGCTCAGCGACGATATCGACGCCCAGGCCGGTGCGCTCCAGGTGGGCGCGCTCCGAATCCGGGAACTCCTCGAGCGCTACGGCTCCGAGCAACTGACGGCCTGTTTCGCCGATTTGCTGCGCGAGTGCGAGGTGGCATTTAAAGAAGAGCTTTTGCCGAAAATATCGGAGGAAAAGCTGGTGGTCGACGCCCGTGTGGAGACGGACGGCTTCGGCGGCCCGCACCCCTTGAGGGTGACAATCTTCCGGGAGGGTGATCGTCTGGTCATCGACCTCGAAGGGGCCGCCCCCCAGGCCAAGGGCCCGATCAATTGCCCGCTCGAGGGCGAGGGCGCGACCTCGCTGGCCCGGCTCATCTCTCCCCTGCTCCTCTATCTGGCCGATGATCAAACGCGGGCGGCGGGAATCCTTGTGAACGACGGGGCGTGCCGCGCCATCGAGGTCCGTCTGCCGGGTCCGGGTACGATACTGACCCCCCGGTTTCCCGCGCCCACGGGCCTTCGCGCACTGACGATGGGCCGCCTGCTATCGGCCTTCGCCGAGGCACTTTTTCTCTCGGCCGGGGGGAATATCCCGGCGGGATTCGACAATCTGCGCTCGTTTAGTCTCTGGGGCAGGAACGGCGATGAGTCCTCGTTTCTTTTCCGGGAGGCGATCGGCGCGGGAGGCGGGGCCGCTCCTCGTCTTGACGGAATTTCGGGAATCCCCCCCATCGGCGGAAGCGGCGGAATGTCCGTCGAGGTCGTCGAGGCGCGCTACCCGATCCGAATCGAATCGGCGGGGTTGGTGCCGGACTCGGGCGGCGCCGGGGAGCACCGGGGAGGTCTCGGAACTTTCAGGGAATACCGCCTGCTCGCCAGCGGCCACGCCTCGAGCGCGGCCGAATCGGGAGGCCCCGGGCCCTTCGGCGGAAACGGCGGCGCGCCCGGCGGCGCCTACCGGATCAGCGTGACCGGAAATTCGGGGAAAACCCGGAAAATTCCCGCCGTCACGGCGGCCCATCCTTTCGAACCCGGCGATTTGGTCCGGGTGGAGACGCCGGGCGGCGGCGGTTGGGGGGAACCCAAAAAAAGGGTCCCCGAGGCCGTTCGCCTGGACGCGGTGCGCGGGCTGATATCGAGGGAAGCGGCGAGAAAAATATACGCCGTCGCGCTGGGACACTCGCCCGAGTACCCCGTGAACGAGAACGAAACCGCGAATCTGCGGGACGAGCAGCCGAAAAAAGGCTGACCGGAGCCCATTGCCGGCGCCGGTATTCCTCCATCTCTTGACGCCCCCGGGGAGAGATAGTATCCCCGTTCTCGAAGCGGACTAGCGCCGGGAGGCCTCGCGATGAATTTCGGGAAATTATTGACAGCCCTCATCTCCCTTTTCATCATTGGGGGATGCGGCGCGGGGGCCGTGAGGGAGGTGCCTATCTCCCTTCGCTATCTCCCGTCGAAGGAGGCCAAATTCGCCCCCCTGGCCGGCCTGAACACGGTGGGGCTCGGCCTGATCGAGGACGTCAGAAGAAAACGGCCCGCCGGCGCGGTGGGCGAGCGCGTCCGCTTCACCGCCGAAATCGATCGCTTTCATCCGGAAAAAGGGGTCTCCGGCGCGGTGGAGAAAATCATCCGCGGTTATTTCACCAAGCGAAGCGTACGCGTCCTCAAATCGGCCTGGAACGGCAACCCCGACAATATCTGGGGGAAAAAGGGGGATCTGGTCCTTTCGGTCCGCGTGTTGGCGCTCTGGTTCTCGGGCAGCGATTCCGTCGCTCTCGCCCGGGCCTCGAGCACCTTCCGAATCGAGTTGAAGGTGGGCTCACCCAGGACCGGGACGGTTATCATCAAAACCATCCAGATCGATCCTTCGGCGAGAAGGAATATCTTCTGGGAGTCCCGGGACGTTGAATTATGGATCAGCCGCTCCATCTCGGAGGCCTTCGACCGAATCCTGCCCGGCCTCGGAAGGCGGCTGGTCGGATGAGGACCCACCCCCCTCCCTTAGGCGCGATGCGGCTTCCGAGAGGCGGGCGAAAGGATTGACGCTCAGGGCGGTTCCTGTAAGAATCGGCGATTATTGGCCTTTCTTAAACATATCCCACGCTTGTGCGCCGGCTTCCATTAAGGCGGTCCGGCCTTACCCGAACGGGAAAAGGGAGACGGAGTAAATTTCATCATGACTATCCAGGTAGGCATCAACGGCTTCGGCCGCATCGGACGCAATCTGCTACGCGCCGCACTCGGTGACCCGGAAATCAATTTTGTCGCGGTCAACGACCTGACCGACCCGAAAACCCTGGCTCACCTTCTCAAATACGATTCGGTCCACGGACGCTTCGAGGGCGAGGTGGAGGCCGGCGACGGGGAGATCGTCGTCAACGGCAAGGCCATCAAGGTTCTCTCCGAGCGCGCCCCCGCCAATCTCCCCTGGGAGGAGTTGGGGGTCGAGGTGGTTATCGAGAGCACCGGCATCTTCACCAAACGGCCCGGCGCCGAAAAACACCTCAAGGCGGGCGCGAAAAAAGTAATCATCTCCGCGCCGGCCACCGACGAAGACATCACCATCGTCCTCGGGGTGAACGACGACAAATACGATCCGGCCATGCACCACATCATCTCGAACGCGAGCTGCACGACGAACTGTCTCGCGCCCGTGGCCAAGGTTCTCCACGAGAAATTCAAGATCAACCACGGCCTCATGACCACCACCCACGCCTACACGAACGATCAGAAGATCCTCGACCTCCCGCACAGCGATCTGCGCCGGGCCCGCGCCGCCGCGGTGAGCATGATTCCCACCTCGACGGGGGCGGCCAAGGCCGTCTCGCTCGTTCTGCCCGAGCTCAAGGGCCGCCTCGACGGCATGGCCATCCGGGTGCCCACCCAGGACGTCTCGGTGGTCGATCTGGTGGCCGAGGTGGACAGCGAGGTCACCGCCGAGGAGGTGAACACCGCTCTCCGCGAGGCGGCCGAGGGACCCCTCAAGGGCATCCTCGAATACACCGAAGAGCCTCTGGTGTCGGTGGACTTCCTGGGGAATCCGGCCTCATCGACCGTGGACGCTCTTTCCACGAAAGTGATTGGGACCAAGATGGTGAAGGTGCTCTCCTGGTACGACAACGAGTGGGGCTTCTCCTGCCGGATGGTGGACATGATCAAGAAAGTGGGCGCAGCCTTCTAGGGCCGCCGCCACAGGGGGAAACGGACCGAAAATGGGAAACCTCACCAGCTCTATCGAGAACGGGACGCCGAAACTCGACATCGAGGAAATCGATGTCGCGGGCAAGCGCGTATTCCTCAGGGTCGATTTCAACGTTCCCCTCGACGATCAATTCATAATCACCGACGACACCCGGATCCGGGCGGTCCTGCCGACCATCAATTTTCTTCTCGACGAGGGGGCGCGCGTCATCGTCGGCTCCCACCTCGGTCGGCCCAGGGGCAAGAAAGTCGACAAATTATCTCTTGCCCCGGCGGCGAAGCGGCTCAACCGCCTCCTCGAGAAGGAGTGCCCCCTCGCGCCCGACTGCAAGGGAAGCGAGGTCGCGGCCATGGCCGATTCCATGCAGGGGGGGGAGATTCTCATTCTCGAGAACCTCCGCTTCCAAGAGGGCGAGGGAGCCAACTCGGATAAATTCGCCAAGGAGCTTGCCTCGCTGGCGGACATCTACGTCAGCGACGCATTCGGAAACGCCCACCGCGAGCACGCCTCCATGTCGGCCATCACAAAATACCTCCAGCCCGCCGTCGCCGGCTTCCTGATGCTCAAGGAGGTGAATTATCTCTCCCGCGCCGTGAACAGCCCGATGCGGCCCGTAGTGGCGATTATCGGAGGCGCCAAGGCGAGCACCAAGATCGGCATCATCGAGCGCCTGCTCGGCAAGATGGACAAGATCATCATCGGCGGAGGGATGGCGGGGACCTTTCACGCCGCCCAGGGCTTCGAGATGGGACATAGTCTCGTCGAGGAAGACATGATCGACACGGCGGCCTCGATCATACAAAAAGCCAGGGAACTCGGCGTGAACTTCTACCTCCCCTGCGACTACGTCGTCGCCGATAAATTCGAGGCCTCCGCCGAAACCAAGGTGGTTCCCGCCCAGGAGGTGCCCAGGGAGTGGCACGCCCTCGACATCGGTCCGGCGAGCACCACCCTCTTCGCCGAGGCCCTTCAGGACGCGAAAACCATCATATGGAACGGCCCGATGGGCGTCTTCGAGGCGGACGCCTTCAGCCGGGGAACCTATGCGATGGTCAACCACGTGGCCAACTCTTACGCCCTCACCATCGTGGGCGGGGGCGACACCGATGTGGCCGTGCATAAGGCCGGCGAATCGCGGAGAATCTCCTACATCTCCACTGGCGGAGGCGCATTCCTCGAGTTGCTCGAAGGGAAGGAGCTCCCCGGCCTTACCTCGCTAACCGACAAGAAATAACGGACCGCTATCCCCTGTTTACGAAACGGGAGCCTTGATGACACCGATGCGCAAACCCCTGGTGGCCGGAAACTGGAAGATGAACAAAACAATCGCCGAGGCGCGCACCCTCGCGGGAAGCATCGCCCGGGGCCTGGCTGATCTACAGGGCGCCGCCGAAAAGGTGGACATCGTTCTCGGTCCGCCCTATCTTTCCCTGCCCGCCGTGGCGGAGGCGGCGGCCGGCTCCCCCATCGGGGTGGCGGGGCAGGACTGCTCCGCCGAGGCGGGAGGCGCTTTTACCGGCGAGGTGAGCGTCCCGATGCTCAAGGACGCCGGGGCCACACACGTCATCGTGGGCCACAGCGAGCGGCGCGAACTCCTCTCCGAAGGGGACACCCAGGTGGCCGCCAAGGCCGCCGCCGCCAGCTCCGGGGGGCTGGTTCCCATCGTCTGCATCGGCGAGCCACTCACCACCCGCGAGGCGGGGGCCACACTCGATCGCATCGGTTTCCAGTTGGAGTATTCGGTTTTTTCGGTATTCAAGAACCCCCCCGGGGAGCTTGTCGTCGCCTACGAACCCGTCTGGGCCATCGGCACCGGCAAGACCGCCACGCCCGCTCAGGCCCAGGAAGTCCACGCCTATATACGAAAACGCCTCGGTGAGAACTTCGGGGTGGACTGGGCCGGCAATTCGCGTATTCTATACGGAGGAAGCATGAAACCCGGCAACGCCGCCGAGCTCCTCGCCCAGCCCGATATCGATGGCGGATTGATCGGCGGGGCGAGCTTGGTCGAGGCCGATTTTCTTGAGATAGTCCGCATCGCCGCAGGCGGATAATCTTTGCGTATTCAAATAATAATCAAGGAGTTAATAGCGATAACATGAGCGTATTTCTCACTGTCGTCCATATCCTCGCCGCCGTTTCTCTGATCCTTTTCGTACTCCTTCAGGCCGGAAAAGGCGGCGGCATCGGCGCCGCCTTCGGCGGGGGATCGAGCGACACCCTTTTCGGTTCGAGCGGCCCCGACGGAATACTGGGGAAACTGACCACCGGCGCGGCTATCCTTTTCATGGCGACCTCGTTGCTGCTCTCCTTTTTCGGAGCGCGCAGCCAGACCGGCTCTCTCGTCCCGGACGCGCCCGTCCGTCCACTGACCCAAAGCAGCACTCCCGCCAAACCGGGCGCCGCCGCCCCCCAGCAGAGCCCAGAGACCGGAAAACCAGGCTCCTGACAGCCACATCTTCGCCTTACGGGGGCAATGGATGACCATTAAACGGCTCCTCGTTTTTCTTCCCCTTCTCGTCACCGTGATTCTTCTCCAGTCCTACTTCTGGGTCCCCACCTTCAGCGACCAGGTGAAGGGAAGCGACCGGCGGCTCTCCCAGTACATCTCGGGCTCGATCGGCGACGCCCAGATTCTAAACCCCATCCTTCATGCGGATACCACGAGCGGCGCCATCGTGGAGCAAGTTTTCGATGGCCTCATCGACCGGGACAAAAACCTCAGGTTCAGGGGTAGGCTGGCCACCTCATGGCGAATCTACGAGGAGACCTTTTTCGCCCCGCGGCCGGACGGGCCCACGGCCGAGGCGCTCCGGGACCTTATCCGGGCGGCGGTCTCGGCCAAAAGTGTCCCCTGGGCGAATGAGGTCACCGGGGTTGAAATCGCCGCCGCCGCCAGTGAGAAAGTCTCGATTTTCCTCCCCCCCGCCAAAAAGGGCCAGAAACCCCGGCGCGAGGCCTTCACCCTCGCCTACCCGGCGAGGGTGAAGGTGACGCTCAAGAGCGTAGATCAGGATTTCTTCAAGAAATTAATAATCCTGCTGGGGCAGGACGCCTTCGCGGACGACCCCGCACCTTATCTCCCCGAGGGGCTGGACGAGCGCGTAAAAAAAGCCGCGCTCGGGCGGGTCAACCTCACCGAACACAACCCGGTCATCATTTTTAAACTCCGGCAGGACGTCCGTTTCCATGACGGCCACGAGTTCGACTCGGGCGACGTGCGCTTCACCTACGAGTCAATCATGAACCCGCGCAATCTTTCGCCCCGCGTCCCCGATTTCGAGCCCATTAAAACCGTAGAGACGCCCGCTCGCTTCACCGTGAAAGTCACCTACAAGCGGCTCTACTCACCCGCCTTCGGCACCTGGGGAATGCAAATACTTCCCGAGCACCTGCTCAACAAAAAAGCGCTTGAGGCCGAAGCCCGCAGCCTCGGCCGCGACCTTAAGAAATTTACCATGCGCGACAGCGGCTTCAACCGGAGTCCGCTCGGCACCGGAGCGTTCAAATTCAAGGAGTGGCAGTCGGACGAGCTCATCCGCCTCGTGCGCAACGACGACTACTGGGAGGGCCCTGCGAAATACAACGAATACATCATGCGGATCATTCCCGACCCTCTCACGCAGGAGATGGCCTTCTACGCGGGCACGGTGGACAGCTACGGCGCCGGTACGCATCAAGTCGAGCGTCTGAGAAATGACCCGCGCTTTCAGGTCTTCTCGGGTCTCTCGTTCGGCTTCACTTACATCGGCTACAATCTGCGCCGGGAACCCTTCAAGGACGTGCGCGTGCGCCGGGCGCTGAGCATGGCGGTGGACACCCGGAAAATCCATAAATTTGTTTTATACGGCGAGGCCGAGAACATCACCGGCCCCTTCGTAAAGCAGAGCGAGCACTACAACAAACTGGTCAAGCCTCTGCCCCACGACCCGAAAGGGGCCGAGCGCCTCCTGCACGAAGCCGGATGGAAAAAAGCGGGCGGGAAATTGGTCAAGGACGGCAAGCAACTCGCCTTCAAGCTCGTCACCAACAACGGCAACGAGTCCCGAAAAGCCATCTCCCAGGTGGTCCAGGACGCTTGGAAGCGCATCGGCGTCAAGGTAAGCCTCGACCGGGTCGAGTGGGCCGTTTTTCTTCAAAAATACATCAACGCCCTCAACTTCGATGCGGTTATTCTCGGCTGGCGGTTGGGGCTCGAACCGGATTTGTATCAAATCTGGCACTCGAGCCAGACCAACCCCCACCAACTTAATTTCGTCGGCTACAAGAATTCAAAAGCGGACGACCTCATCATCAAAATCCGCCAGGAGTACGATCTGAAAAAACAGGTCGGCTTCGCCCACCGGCTCCACGAGATCATCTACCGCGACCAGCCCTACACGTTTTTATACGTGGGCAAATGGACGGCTCTTCTCGACAAGAAAATCGTCGTCGCCGAGAAAGGCGCCGGCGGCAAGAGCAGCTACCGAAAAATACATCCCACCCCGACGGGAAACTACACCTACGATTTTCGCAAGTGGCTCAAACTCCCCGTCAACCCCCGGTTCGAGGGCTAAGCGATGACCGCATATATCATCCGCACAGCCTTCTTCAAAATTATTACGCTCGTGATCATTTCGATCATCAGCTTCCTGATCATCCACCTCGCGCCGGGCCAACCGAGCCAAATCGACCCGCTCAACCCGCGCTTCAGGAAAGAAGACATCGCCCGCTACCGCGCCGCCTTCGACCTCGACAAACCGCTGTGGAAGCAATATTACCTCTTCTATAAAAAACTCGGCTCGGGCGAGCTCAAGAGTTTCAAGGACAATCAACCCGTTCTTGGAAAAATATGGCGGCGGTTCATGAACAGCCTGCCCCTCTTCGTCGTCGGCACCATCCTCACCTGGTGCCTCTCGTTCCCGATGGGCATACCAGCGGCCTTGAACCGGGGAGGCATCTACGATCGAACGACCACATTTCTCTCGTATTTCTTCATTTCCTTCCCCGGTTTTGTTCTGGCATATCTGCTCATTCTCGGAGTCGCCGGTATGTTCGAGGTGCCCGTGCTGGGCATGCGGACTTTCGGGCAGGAAACCGCGCCCACCCTCTACTGGCTCAACGACCGCGTTTGGCACCTGGTTCTGCCGAGCCTGCTGGGCGCAATCGGAGGCATTGCCTTTCTCTCGCGCTATGTGCGCGTGCAAATGATAGAAGTCATCGACTCGGATTTCGTGCGCACCGCCCACTCAAAGGGCCTTGACGAGAACACCGTCTATTATGTTCATGCGCTCCGGAACGCGGCGCTCCCCTTCGTCACCATGTTCGGTCTTCTTATACCCGCCCTCATCGGCGGCTCGGTCATTATCGAAAATATATTCGCCTGGCCTGGCATGGGCCGGATGGCCTTCGAGGCGATTCTCGCGCGCGATTACCCGATAGTCATCAGCCTGAATTTCTTCGCCGCCATTCTCGTACTGATCGGCACCTTCATCTCCGACATCCTCCTCGTCATCGTCGATCCCAGGATTCGCCTATGACGATCGGGACGGATGCACTTCAAGGGGACGAGTTCGCCGAAGAAATTCTCACGCCCTGGCAGCGCATCGGGCGCAGCCTCCTCCAGGATCGCTTCGCCATGTGGGGCGCTGTAGTCCTCGTCTTTTTCTTCGCTCTGGCGATTGTCGGATGGTGGGGAACCTCAGGAGATGACCCCTATTTCAGCCCGAGCACCATCCGGCTACCCGACCGCCTTAAACCACCCATGGCAAAGCCGAATCTGGAGGACGTCGCTCCCGGTAAGCTTCCGCCGTTGGGCATCTACCCATTCGGAACCGACGAGCTGGGGCGCGACGTTTTCGCGCGCATGTTGGAAGGATCGAAATTCGCCATGGCGGTCGGATTCGTCGCCGTGGGAATTTCGATGATCCTCGGGGTCTTCCTAGGGGGCATAGCGGGCTTCCACGGAAACAAACACATCGGACCGGCCTCCCTCCTGGGCGCCATCCTCTTTCCCGTTGCCGGTGGATTTTTATTCAGCGAAATTTCCTGGTGGATACTATTTCCGCTCGAGGGCGCGCTCTTGTTCATCGGGGTCGTTCTGGGCATGTGGGTCGAATCCTTGCCCGCGTTCGGCTTTCTCAAACAGCATCCCATCGTCAACGTAGACACTATTTTTATCGTCCTCGTGGACGTCCAGCTTTCTTTTCCGACCTTTTTCCTCATCCTCACGGCCATCGCCGTTTTACCGCCCAGCATCTGGAACATCATGGTCGTCATCGGCATCACGGGCTGGGTGGGCCCGGCCAGGTTCGTGCGCGCCGAGATTCTCTCGCTCAGAGAGCGCCCCTTTATCGAGGCTGCCCGGGCCATTGGCGCAAAAGATATGCGCCTCATCATTATCCACCTTGTGCCGAACTCGCTGGCCGCCGTTCTCGTTTCGGTCACCATCGGCGTTCCCTTGGCCATTCTCTCCGAGGCGGGTCTGAGCTTCCTGGGCTTCGGGGTGCCGCCGCCCGACGCTTCATGGGGGAACATCCTCTCGGACGGGCGAAAATTTCTCTTCGACGCCCCCTGGCTGATGTTCATACCGGGCTTCGCCATCCTCATCGTCGTCCTCGCCTTCAACCTCTTCGGCGAGGGGCTGCGCGACGCCCTGAACCCGCGCACCCGGCCCGAATAGGTCTTCCCAGACCGGGGCCTTGCGGACCGCGCAAAACCATCTCCCCGTACCCGGCGGGCCCCGCCCTGTGCACGACACCCGGCTGGCCGGTTTCTGGCGAACCAGTCCCGGTGAAAATTGACATCCCCGGAGGCAAGGGGCTATAAGACGGGGTCGAAAGACACCGGCCCAAGTGGTGGAACTGGTAGACACGCAGGCTTGAGGTGCCTGTGGGGGAAACCCTGTGGAGGTTCGAGTCCTCTCTTGGGCACCAGGAAAACAAAAGGCCGCGGAGGAGACATCCCTCGCGGCCTTTTTTCTTTTGAAAAGAAACTTATTTCAGGTACGCAATAACCGAATCGGCGCCACGCGCGCCGCACCGGAGGTGCCGGCCTAGACGGCGATGTCGATTCCGTTCGGACTTTGAATCTCGTTCGCGGCGGAGAGGACGGCCAAAAGTCTCTCGTCCGCTAATTGATGTCTGGCCGTGAGCTGAGCCACGTTGGATCGCTCGTTCGCTATGGCCCCTACGGTCTGCGGGGGCCTCTGGTGTTTTGCGACGGCAAGAATGAGGTTTGCATCGGCCACGCAACTCCTCCTCCCTGAGGAGATGACCTTTTTTTGTGCGTAATTCCATAATTTCGCGCCCCTCGGGCGCATAAGCGTTAGCCCACTTATAGTCTTATCGGAAGCCCTCCCAAAAAAATGAGTTCAAATTTCAGATAACCGTTTGAAATCTATACAAAAACCGCGGGGGATGAATAATCCTCCGCGACTATTTTTTCTTATTGGATGAGTGCGGACCAGCCTAACCTTCCCCTTCCTCCGGCGCCTCGGCGCCCTCGGCGTCTTCGCCTTCCTCGCCCTCCTCGGGCTTGGGCCGGGGGGCGTGGTAGCGGCGCCACTCCTGCCCGTAGGCGAGGGTCGAGAGATTGGTCATCCGGTCGATGAAAAGAACGCCATCGAGGTGGTCACCCTCATGCTGGGCAACGCGGGCGGGGAAATCCTCGAACTCGACAGCGTATTTTTTCCCGTCCCGGTCATGAGCGTCGAGGCGGATTTTCACGTGGCGCGGCACCATGCCGTGGATGTCGGGGACGGATAGGCAGCCCTCCCAGCCCTCACTCATCTCCTCGGAAAGCGGGGTGATCACCGGGTTCACCGCCACACGCAGACTCTCCTCGTCCGCCGGGTCGGGCCGTATGATGAAGATGCGCAGGCCGAAGTGGACCTGGGGAGCGGCAAGACCGATTCCGGCGTACTCGTCCATGGTCTCGAACATTTCGTCCACCAACGACTTGAGCTCGGCGCTCCGGAGCGCGTTTTGAGGAATCTCCTCGGCGAGTTGGCGCAGGACCGGATGCCCCATCCGCGCGACTTTTAAAATAGCCATCGAACAAAATCCT
>NYYB01000074.1 GCA_002685755.1 Nitrospinota bacterium | reverse complement strand
TTTTCTCAAACTACAGGGGAGGAGAATTGAGATGATTTCCCGAAAGATTTTATGCCTCATCAGCGTGTTCGTTTTCGCCCTCGGCCTGGTCGCGGGCGTGGGAGTGGCGGCGGCAAAAGGCAAGGATCTCGTCATCGGCTACGCGAGCCCTCTGACGGGTCGAGCGGCCAAGTATGGGGCCTCCCAGAAGCGGGGGGCGGCCATGGCCATCGATGAGATCAACGCGAAGGGCGGCGTGAACGGCGTCAAGCTCAAGCTCGTCTGGGAAGACTCGAAATGTATCCCGGTCGAAGGGGTCAACGCCGCCGAGCGGCTGGTCGTGAAGCACAAGGTCGACATCCTCATGGGGGAGACCTGCAGCTCCACGACGCTGGCCATGCTGAAGGTCATCGAGGAGCACAAGATCCCCTTGGTGGTCCAGACCTCCACGGCGCCCGCCATCACCGCCTGCAACGCGCCCACCAAGGGATATGTCTTCCGCATAGTGCCCACCAATGACCTCTTGGCGGAACAGCTGGCGGCGTATATTCTGGATAAGAAAAAGTTGAAGAAGATCGCCGCCGTCACCGACGTGAGCAACGATTGGAGCGTCACGTTGCGCGATGCCTTCGTCAAGGAGGCGAAGAAGCGAGGCATCAAACTCATTGCCAGCGAGTCGGTCCAGGGGCGCGAGACCGACTTTTTCGCCGTGCTGAACAAAGTGAAGGCCAAGAGGCCCGAGGCTTTGTTCGTCAACGTGATGATCGATCAGGGCCCCCCCATGGTGCGGCAGGCGCACGAGATCGGCCTGAGGACCCAGTTGTTCTCGGCTCAGGGGCTCAGCACGCCCGACATGGAGCGGGGCGCCGGAAAGGAAGCCGAAGGCATGGTGGCTTTGGCCTTCTACCACCCGTCCAATCCGGACGCGCTTTCGAAGAAGTTCACCCGCGCTTTCGCGAAGCGCTATTCGGGGAAGCAGGCCGATCACTATGACGTCCAGCCGTATGATGCGATATTCGTCATCGCCGATGCCCTTAAGCGGGCAGGCGGGGACAAATCCAAGCTCCGGCAGGCGTTGAAGGAGACGAAGAATTTTAAGGGGGTCCTCAGCAACATCACGTTCGACGAGTGTGGCCAGGCCCCCGGGGAGATGATGAAGATCCAGTTCCGGGGCGGCAAGATGGTTCCCATGCTCGAGTAGCCCGCAAAACGGCAGGACTGAAGGCCAGTTGTACTTCTCCTCGGGCCGCCGGCCCGGCACGTGTGCGGCTCCGAGCGGCCGGCGGCCCGGGAGATTCGCGAGAGAAGGGGTTGATTCCTCTCCCTTTTCCTATTTGTGGGGGCCAGGGAACCCCGTTTCCGTCGAAACGATGAGTTTCCCTCTCGGGCACCCTCTTGACCGCCCGCGCCGCACCCAGAGAAAGGCCCATGTGGGAATTCCTTAACTACCTCATGAACGGCATAGTGAGCGGCAGCGCCTACGTGATGGTGGCGCTCGGCCTCACCCTGATTTTCGGCATACTCGAAATCCTCCATTTCGCCCACGGCGAGGTGTACATGCTGGGGGCGTATTTCGCCTGGACCATCCTGCGAGTGTACGACGTAAACTACCTTCTGGCCGTTTTCCTTTCGATGGTGATCGCCGCCGTGCTGGGCGTCGTCATGGAGTTCCTTTGCTTTCGGCCCCTCCGTGGGAAACCCCTCTTCCTGCCGTTGATCAGTGCCGTGGGCCTCTCTTTTTTCTTCACCGATGCGGCGCGTATTCTGTGGAGCCCGAATCCCGAAGCGATCAGCACCGGCTTCAACCGTTCCATCGTTCACATCGGCGAGTTCTACATTTCGCAACAGCGCATCCTCATGTTCACCGTCGCGGTGGCGAGCATCGTGCTGCTCTACCTGTTCATCCAGAAGACCTTCATGGGTAAGGCGATGCGCGCGGCCTCCATGGATCTGGAGGCCACGGCGCTGATGGGGATCAACATCGATGTCGTGGTGAGCGTCACCTTCGCCCTTGGATCGGCGTTGGCGGCGGCGTCAGGCGCCCTCCTGGGTCCCATCTTCGTCCTGGTCCCCCACATGGGGACCCTGGTGGGATTGAAAGCCTTCGTCTGCGTCATCCTGGGAGGATTCGGAGACGTTCGGGGCACCATCCTAGCGGGATTTCTCATCGGTTTGACCGAGAGTCTCACGGTGGGCTATGTCGACAGCCAGCTCAAGGATGCCAGCACATTCGCCGTCCTCATCCTGGTTCTTCTCGTGCGTCCTTCGGGGCTGTTCGGCACGAAGGCGGGGAAATTTTATTAGGAGGCATCCGCAAGTGGAGGTTCCGAGTCGACTGATATCCCCTTCCTTGATCTGGGCCGGGGTCGGCATTCTTGGTCTCGTGATCTGGCCTTTTCTCATCGGCCAGTACTGGTTGCAGATTACCATCGTCAGCGGCGTGTTCGTCATTCTGGCGGTGAGTTTGAACCTGATCATGGGGATCGCCGGGCAACTCTCCATCGCCCATGCGGCGTTTTACGGCATCGGAGCCTACACCTCCGCCCTCTTGACCCTCCGGCTCGGCCTTTCCTTTTGGGTGAGCTTGCCCTTGGCGATGGTGTTCACCGCTTTTCTAGGTTACCTGATCGCCATCCCCGCCTTGCGCTTGCGCGGGCACTACCTGGCGATCGTAACGTTGGGCTTCGGGGTGCTCATCTACCAAGTGCTCGAGCGCTGGGAGAGCATGACCCGGGGCGTCATGGCGCTCACGGGCATTCCGCGGCCCACTCCCTTCCTCGGGATCACCTTCAGAACGAAACTTCCCTACTACTACCTGCTGTTGATCTTGATCGGAATCGTCGTGTTCGTCGTCTACCGGATAGTCAACTCCCGCGTGGGTTTGGCGTTGAAGTCCGTCCGGGAGGATGAGGTCTCCGCCCAGGCGCTGGGCGTCAACACCTATCACTACAAGGTCGCCGTCTTCTCCGTCGGAACCGCCTTGGCGGGAATCGCCGGAGGCTTCCACGCCCACTATCAGCGTGTGCTCGCGCCGGACGAATTCAGCTTTGTCGATTCGGTGCGCATCCTGATGATGGTGATCGTCGGCGGGATGGGCAGCGTTTCGGGCAGCATTCTCGGAGCGCTGGTCCTCATTTGGTTGCCCGAGATCCTCCGGGCCATGGGTGATTTTCGGGACCTGGTGTATGGGCTCGCCGTAATCCTGATCGTCATCTTCATACCTGGCGGTCTGATGGAGATGTTTCGCCGCTCGGTCGCATTCCTCCAGAGGCAGTTCGGCTTGTCGGCCTCGGGCGATGATTCCGTGGTGAGGCGCGATTAGGAGTTCTCATGGATTTTCTGGAGTGTCAGGGGTTGACGAAACGATTCGGCGGCCTTCACGCCGTGGACATGCTCGATTTTCGAGTGGAGGAAGGAGAGATTTTGGGCCTCATCGGGCCCAACGGCGCCGGCAAGACCACTCTCTTCAACGTCATCACGGGGTCGTTGGTCCCCGAGGAGGGGAGGCTGACGTTTCAGTCACGCGACATCGTCGGCATGCAGCCCCACCAGATTGCGGAGATAGGCATCGGGCGCACGTTTCAGCAGGTCCGGCTGTTCGAGAATCTGAGCGTCTTGGAGAACGTCATGTTGGGCCGGCACTGCCGCACCCGGACGGGATTTCTGGGGGCCATCGTGCGCGGGGCGAAGGTGACCGTCGAGGAGCGCCAGACCCGCGAGCGGGCCGCGGAGTTGTTGGAATTCGTCGGCTTGAGCGGCCGCAAAAACGATTTGGCCAAGAACCTGCCTCACGGCCACCAGCGGTTCCTGGAGATCGCCCGGGCGATGGCGACCGATCCCCGTCTCTTGCTGATCGACGAGCCCACTTCTGGATTGAATGAGGCAGAAGGCCAAGTCGTCCTCTCCATGCTTCGCAAGATTCGGGAGGGCGGCGTCACATTGTTTGTTATTGAACATCACATGAAAGTGATCATGAACCTCGCAGACCGTATAGTAGTCCTGAACTACGGCTCGAAGATCTTCGAGGGCACGCCGGCGGAGACCCAGCAAAGTCCCGAGGTGATTTCTGCCTATCTGGGAGAAGAAATCGAGTGATGCTCAAGCTAGATGGCGTGTCGTGTGGCTATGGCAACGTGCAGGTCTTGTGGGACATCAGCCTGGAGGTGCGGGATCGGGAGATCGTCACCATCATAGGACCCAATGGGGCGGGGAAGACGACCATTCTTCGCACCATCTCGGGCCTGATGAAGCCCTCCGCGGGGACCATCGAGTTTGATGGGAAAGTGATCAGCGGCGTTCCCGCCCATAAGATCGTCGATATGGGTATTTCTCAGATCCCCGGGGGCCGCAGGTTGTTCCCCTTGATGACCGTCATGGAGAACCTCGACCTGGGCGGGTACAGGTGGCGCAAGACACCGACCTTCGACGAGGCCCTGGTGGAGGTCTTCCAGCTTTTCCCGAGACTGGAGGAGCGAAAGGACCAGCAAGCGGGCTCCCTCAGCGGAGGGGAGCAGCAAATGCTGGCCATCGGAAGGGGGCTCATGAGCCGGCCCAAATACCTCCTTCTCGACGAGCCCTCCCTGGGGCTCGCCCCATTGATCATCAAGGAGATAGGGAACATTATCACGACGATACGCCAGCGCGGGACCACCATCCTCTTGGTGGAACAGAATGCGAATCTCGCCCTCAAGCTGTCCGATCGGGGATATGTGCTGGAGACGGGCCGGATCGTGCTTCACGACGAGGGGAAGAACCTCCGGGACAACCCCATGGTCAAGAAATCGTATCTTGGGGAGAGCACCGTGGAAGAGGCCTGAGTGACTCGGTGCCGGTTCAAGAGGGCTGTCATCGAGAAGCGCACGGGGTGATCGCGGAAAACTTGCTCTTGAGAAAGCGCGTCCCGGGATTTCGCTCCGGCACTGGTTTGGCCCTGGATTTTCCCTTCTCTTGAACCTGCGATTTCTCTTGGGTCGAGGACGACTTCTGGTTGTATTTCAAATCATTCTTTCCAACCGAGGCTGGAGTTCAGAGGAGCGACCACGAAGGCAGGCGCCGGATTCCTCGCCTTTCGGCGACCAGATGGTGCCTTTCGGCATTCGGCCAGGTGGTTGGGAAATATTGGTGAAAAAGCGGAGAGAATGAGAACCAGATCGTTTTCAGACGGGAGAATGGAGATGGCAGAACAGCCATGGGGAGTTCCCTTGCGTCTTGGAAACCTCGAGAACTGGCGACGAAGACCAAAAGAAACCACTTGATTTTCGCGGTTGCCATTGCGCTGCGCGCCGTCCTGGAGGGCAGTTCGCTATTCGATTAATATAGTGAGTCCCCACTGCTTTGCTCAGAAGTCAATCGGGTCCGGACCCGCCGGGGTGGCTAGGGATGGATCTGGAGCGTGAGGATCGTCTCTACTGGGGCGTCGTAGGTAAGTTCGTTGATGTTGAGCGCCGCGCGCGCGTGTTTGCCCCTCTCGTCGCCGAACACCTCGACCAGGAAGTCGCTCTCCCCGTTGACAACCCAGGGCGCTTCCTTGAAGCCGGGCGCGCTGTTTACGTAACCGACGAGACGCACCATACGGACGATGCGGTCGAGGTCGCCCTCCAGGCAGTGCTTGGCCATGGCGAGGTGGTTGAGGCCGCAAAGGCGCGCCGACTGGTAGCCCTGCTCGACGGTGACTTCCGCCCCGAGCTTTCCCTTGATGGGAAGATCGCCGTTCACTTCACCGATGCAGCCCGAGAGATGGAGAATATCGCCCACGACCACGCCCGGGATGTAGTTCGCCACCGCCTCCGGCACGTGGGGCAGTTCAATTCCGAGTTCCTGCAACCTGTCGTCCACAACGCCCATGCCAATTCTCCCCCGATGGAGTGGTCCTGGAGCACAGAGATCCCGGGCGCGCCGGCCCGACTCCGCCCAGTCGCAATGAAAACCGCGTTGCATGGAACATCCGTTTTGACTATAACCGGAATTATGCGGCAACGCTCTCGAATTAGCAAAAACGACCTTATTATCCTTCCTCGGCGGTGCTTCCCGTCGAAAACTCCATAAAAACCGCAAAAAG
>NYYB01000073.1 GCA_002685755.1 Nitrospinota bacterium | reverse complement strand
TCCGGAGCATCTTCGTCGAGGCCCGCCTCCAGGCGAGGAGCGGCGAGACGCCCGCCAGGAGTATCAGCAACAGCCCGATGGGCACATTCACCTGATTGAAAAACGGGGGGCCTACCGTTACCTTCACCCCCTTCACCGCCTCGCTGAGCACCGGGAACATCGTCCCCCAGAAAACAGAGAAAGTCATGCCGACGAGGACAACATTGTTCAAAAGAAAACTCGCCTCGCGCGAGAAAAAACTCTCCATCTCGTGTTCGCTCTTGAGCATGGGGAGCCGCCAGATCACCAGACCGAAACCGAAGATCAGGGTAATGACGATGTAGGCCAGGAACACCCAGCCGAAGCTGCTGCTCGCGAAGGCGTGAACGCTCGAGATGATGCCGCTGCGGGTGATGAACGTGCCAAACAGGGTGAGCGCATAGGTGATGATGATCAGCGAGACGTTCCAGACCTTCAGCATCCCCCGCTTTTCCTGAATCATCACCGAATGAAGAAAAGCCGTCCCCATGAGCCAGGGCATTAGGCTGGCATTCTCCACCGGGTCCCACGCCCAGTAGCCTCCCCAGCCGAGCTCGCGGTAGGCCCAGGCGCCGCCGAGCAGAATCCCCATCCCGTTAAAAAACCAGGCCGTGAGCGTCCAGCGCCGGGTGGTGGATATCCAGGCGGAATCGAGCTTTCCGGACACGAGGGCCCCGACGCAAAACGCGAAGGGAACCGCGAAACCCACATACCCCAAAAAAAGATTCGGCGGGTGAATCACCATCCCCCAGTCCTGAAGCAGCGGATTGAGCCCCTGCCCGTTCAGGGGCGGGTTCGGCAGGGTATCGAAGGGGGGAGTCACGAAATTCAGGATTGTCATGAAGAAGGCGGCCGTCACCATGAGCGTTGCCGTAACGTAGGGCATCAACTCGATGTTCCGGTGGCGGTTTTGCCGCAGGACGATGAACGCGAATATGCAAAGCAGAAGCAGCCAGAAGAGAAGGCTGCCCTTCTGCCCTCCCCATAGGCCGCTGAACCGGTAGAAGGCATTCAGATTGTTGTCCACGATACTGGTGACGTATTCGACTCGATAGTCCCGGACGAGCAGCAAGACGACGAGGCTGGCGCTCGCCGCCGAGACCAGCGCGAATACGGCGGTGGCGGCGTTGCGCCCGGCGTAGATGAGTTCCGGCCGTTTTTTCAGGCCGCCCCAAACCGAGGCGGCGGCGCTGAACAAAGCAAGGACATAGGCGGCCCAGAGACCGTAGTGTCCGAGTTCAATCAGGAACATCGAGTAGCTCCCTGGGCAATTTGTATGCCGGAAATAATAACCGCGCCGGGCAACCGGTGCGGTGGAGGGCTAATTTTTCGATTCGGTCTTTTTCGCCGCAATATCAATGAGCTTCAAATGATCGGCAGCGTCCGGGACTTCCTCTCCCGCCTTCTTCATCTCCGTGAATTTCGAAGGGCAGGCCACCATCAGGTTTTTCGCCACGAGAACCCCTTGGGCGTTGATTTTTCCCTCGGCGATGACGGGAAACCCGTTTTCAAGGAGGTCGGGCGGAACCCCGGTGTAATTCACAGGAAGAACCGCATTTTTCCCCTGAAGGCTGAACGAAAGGAGCATGGCCTCCGAATTCCGCGAGAGGGAGTGGGGAACGAGCTTTCCCTCCACCCGGATTCCCTGCCCCGAAAGGCTTTGGCCCTTATCCGCGATTTCATCGACCGTCAGGAAGTAGGAAAGGTTTTCGCTCTGGAAACTTGTGAAAAACAAAAAGAGAAACGCGCTGAGAAGGACAGCCCCAGCGATAAGGAATTTTATCCGATTTACGTTCATTCATGCCCCCGGTGCAGGACTCCGATTAAAAGCGGCAGTAACCTCTCCTTAAAGAATACGTTTCAAAACCTTATCTTTCAACAGGAAACCGGAAAAATCGAGAAAATATTCCTCTTCTCCGGACGGAATCCGAAAATCGGCGACCTGCAAAAAAACGACCCCCGGCTCGCCGGCGCATCGGCAAGCCGGGGGTCGAATTCCACGCTTTCGGCGATCGGGATTACTTGACCTCCCGCTCCTCGATCCAGGGCATCATTGCCCGGAGACGGGCGCCGACGACCTCGATGGGATGCTCCTTTTCCTTGCGGACCACGGTGTTGAACGTGGGCCGGCCCACCATGTTCTCGTTAATCCACTCGCCGGCGAAATCGCCCGATTGAATTTCCTGGAGAATTTCCTTCATGCGCTCGCGGGTTCCCTCGTCGATCACCCTCTTCCCGCGCGTGATGTCGCCGTACTCGGCGGTGTCCGAGACCGAGTAGCGCATCATCGTGATGCCGCCCTGGTAGATGAGATCGGTGATGAGTTTCACCTCGTGGAGGCACTCGAAATAGGCCAGCGCCGGCTGATAGCCCGCCTCGACCAGCGTTTCGAACGCCGCCCGGATGAGCTCGGAGATTCCGCCGCAAAGGACGGCCTGCTCCCCGAAAAGGTCGGTCTCGGTCTCCTCCTCGATGGTGGTTTCGATGATGCCGGCCCGCGCGCAGCCCACCGCCTTGCCGTAGGCGAGCGCGTAGTCCCGCGCCTTGCCGGTGGCGTCCTGGAACACCGCCACCAGGCCGGGAACGCCGCGGCCGTCCTCGTACTGAAACCGCATGGTGTGGCCCGGGCTCTTGGGCGCGATCATCACCACGTCGATATTGTCGGCCGGGATAATCTGACCATAGTTCAGGTTGAAACCGTGCGCGACGACGAAGGCGTCGCCGTCCTTCATGTTGGGCTCGATGTCGTTTTTCCAGATGCCTGACTGGAGATGGTCCTGGGTCAGCATGACGACCATGTCGCCCGCCTTCGCCGCCTCGGCGGTCTCCATCACCTCGAGGCCGTCGTCCTCGGCCTGTTTCCACCGGGCGGAGGTTTTGCGGAGGCCGACCACCACCTTGGCCCCGCTGTCCTGGCAGTTGAGGGCGTGCGCCCGGCCCTGGCTGCCGTAGCCGATGACTGCGATGGTCCTGTCCTGAAGCAAGTTCAGGTCGGCATCGGCGTCGTAGTAGATTTTCAGATCTTTCAGAAGTTCATCGGAATTGGTCATGACTTTCGCCCCTTCGGCTGCTCGAAAAAGAAATCCACAGCGCGCGCCGATAAGGGCGAGCGCATCGCCATATCGCAGGATAGGCCCTGAAAAATGACGGTTTAATCTAGGGACCGTAGACGAGGGTGTCAAGGCGGAACGAGGGCCTTGATGCTTCCGCCCGTTACCCCTTATGGTGGCTCTTGACCTGAGGTTCCACCAGTTTCCGCCCCCACGGCCCTACCCTATCGGTCAGGAGCGAATATGTCCCGTTCTTCGAGTATTCTCCGGATCCCCCGGACACTCGCCGCCCCCGCTTTCCTGATCTGCGCCCTCTTCGCGGCGGCCCTGCTCGCCCCGCCTCCCACAGCTGCCGCCGACCGGGTGACCATCGTGCTCAACTGGCTCCCGGGAGGGGCCCATGTGCCCATCTATTATGCGCGGGACGCCGGCTTTTATAAGAAAGCGGGAATCGAGGTCGAAATCCGGAGTTCGCAGGGCAGCCGGGAGGCACTGAGCGCTCTGGGCGCGGGCAAGGCCCAGTTCGCCATCACCGAGGCGGCCGAGCTCTTCTCCAGGCGGGCCGACGGCCTCAAGCCGGTGGGGGTGATGGCCTATTTCAACAAAAGCCCGAACGCCGTGTTGGCGCTCAATGGCTCGGGAATCCGCCGCATCGCCGATCTGGCCGGAAAGCGGATCGCCGCCCCGCGATCTTCATTGCCGCGGATACTGTTTCCCCGGCTGGCGGGCGAGGGAAAAATCAACCTGAAGGAAGTGCACTGGGTCAGCCTGGCGCCCGCCGAGCTGATGCCGGCGCTGATCGCGGGAAAGGTCGATGCCGTCGCCTCCTCCACGATGGTCGCTCATCAGTACCGCGTCGCCGCCTCGAAAAAAGGGGGGGCGCTCTCCGTCCTCCCCCTCGCCGACGCCGGCGTGAACATCTACTCGCTCGTCCTCGCGGCGCCGAAGGCCTTCATCACCAAGAAACCCGGGCTGGCGAAATCCTTCGTCCGGGCCACGGCCGAGGGAGTGGCCGCCGCCCTTGAGCGCCCGGG
This sequence comes from Nitrospinota bacterium, assembly GCA_002685755.1. GTDB lineage: Bacteria > UBA8248 > UBA8248 > UBA8248 > UBA8248 > UBA8248. The sequence continues at coordinate 2,938 of NYYB01000073.1, read as the reverse complement.
CGTGGCCCTCAAAATCTTCCTCAAGGCGAATCCGGCCGCCATCCGGCCCCGGGCCCGCGCCGAGTGGCGGGTGGCGCACTCGCTCATTTATCCGCTCGAGGCGCGGCGCTCGCCCCTCGGGCGATTTGAGCGGAGCCGCATCGAGGAGATGAGGAAAATCCTCACCCGGATCAGGAATCTCAGGACCGTTTCATCGTCCATCGACGTCTACTCGAACGAACTCGTGCCCGCGCTCAGGCCGCGTCCCGGAGCCCTCTAGGGGCGCTCCCTCCGGGAGGGGGGCATAAAAAGGCCGAAGGCTATTAGCCCCCGACCTTTTTGCACTGGTTCGTTTCGTTTACCGGCCCGGCATGGGGCCGTCCCTCTCATCCCGGGGTATCTCTCGCCCTACCGCGCAGGCCTCATTAAATCGTCGAGGTGATGACGGGCCTTCCGATCCCCTGGAAAGCCTCGCCCACCTCGTCGGCCGCCCGCGAGGCCGCCTCGAAGGCCTCCTGCGCCAGCTCCCGGCTTTTCTCGGCGAAATGGCGGGCCAACCCGGCCGCCCGCTCCTTGGCGCCGGCGGCGAATGCACTCGCCTGCGTGGAGAACTCCGCCGCCTGGGCGGCGGCGTACTTGGCCTGCTCGACGGCGGCCATGCCCAGGTCCTTGGCCCGCTCGAGGAGTTCCTTCGCCGCCTGGTCGGCGGCCTCGATGGCGCCCTGCTGTTTATGCCTGATCGCCTCGGCGGCGTGCTGGAGCGCCCGGGCGGCGGCCTCCTTGGCATCGGCCGCGGCCTTGAGGGCCGCCTCGTATGCCTCGGCCGCCGAGGGCATCTGGGGCACCTCGACCGGAATCGTCGGGTCGGTCTGGGTCCGAAGGACGCCGGTCGCCGGCGCCCCCATCGCTCGTCCCGCCGGCGCCGTCCGCCGCTCGTCGGCGGCGCGGAGGGCCTCCTCGTCCACCATGATGTCGATCCGCCTGGCGACGACGCGCCGGCTCGGCTCGTTGATGCTCCAGGCGAGCCCGGCCGCCCCCATCAGGCGGATGAGATAATAGGTGATGTCCACCTCGAACCAGCGCTGGCCGTGGGCCGCCGAGCGCTGATCGGCGTGGTGGTTGTTGTGCCAGCCCTCGCCGAAGACGATGAGCGCCACCCACCAGCTGTTCGTGCTCTCCTCGTCGGTCCTGTAGTTGCGGTAGCCCCACAGGTGGGTCGCCGAGTTGACGAACCAGGTCGCGTGCCAGAGGGCGACCTGGCGCACAAACACCCCCCAGACGAGCCAGGAGGCGCCGAGCCCGCCCCAGAGCTCGCCCGCGAAATAGACCAAGGCGGCGAAGGCCACCCATATCCAGAAAAAATGGCGGTCGAAAAAGCGCTGGACCGGGTCCCGGTCCAGATCCTTGGCGAAGCGGCAGTACTCCCCGTAGGCGTGGCACCCGGGCATCGTCACGAAGAGCCAGCCAACGTGGGCCCACAGGAAGGTGACGAGCGGTGAGTGCGGGTCCGGCTCGTCGTCGGCCTCCTTGTGGTGGATCCGGTGCTGGGCCACCCACTGCATCGGCCCGCTTTGAAGGGCCAGCACCCCGCAAAACGTCAGGAAATATTCCATCCACTTAAAAGTCTGAAAGCTCCTGTGGGTCAGCAGCCGGTGAAAGCACATCGTGATGCCGAGCATCCCGGCCACGAAATAGATAACGACGCCCAACACCAGCCCCGAGCGGCTGTAGTAGGCCGGGTCGAGGGCAGACAGCGCGGCGAGATGAATCCCCCCGATGACAAGGACGGTCAACCACATCACCTTTCGCTCGCTCTTCCAGTGTACGGCGAGACGTTTATTTCCAGGATCGGGCACCAATCCATACCTCCCTTTGCAATGAATTCAGACCGGGATGCGTGGATATCACACCGCGCGGCGCCGCGGCGTCCGCTGCACGAGGCGCCCGGTGCTCGGATGCTCTCCGGGCGGGTCCCTGCCCCCAACAAAACGATCACTCCCGATACCCGCCCATGTTCGGCGAGGCAAATCCAAAAATCAAGCCGAAACCATCTGAAATATAAATTTTTCCTGACTTTTCAGGGGCCTTAGCTCCGGCCCCACTTCGGCCTTAGCTTCGACCTTCATTCCGAGGCCCCACTTCGGCCTCCAGTAGCCTCCCATTTTCCGGGCCGATGTCATACATTGGCAACATACGTATTCATCACCACTTTTCATCAGGAGCCCGCGATGCCCGAAATCGAGGCCAACGGAATCAAACTTTTCTATGAAACCTCCGGCAAGGGGACGCCCGTCGTCTTTGTCCACGAGTTCGCGGGCGACCACCGGAGCTGGGAGGACCAGGTCCGCTTCTTCGGCCGGCGCTACAAGACCGTCGTCTATAACGCCCGGGGGTTTCCACCCTCCGAGGTTCCAGAGGAGGTCTCGGGCTACAGCCAGGATCTCGCCACCGGCGATCTCGCCGGGCTCATCCACGCCCTCGACCTCGCCCCGGCCCACGTCGTCGGCCTCTCGATGGGGGGCTTCGCCTCGCTCCACCTCGGGCTGCGCCACCCCGAGCTGGCCCGCTCGTGCGTCGTGGCCGGCTGCGGCTACGGCTCGGTGATGAGCGAGCGCGAGCGTTTTCAGCGGGAGACCCGGGAGGTCGCCCGCCGCTTCCTCGACGAGGGCCTCGAGAAAATCGCCGAAACCTACACCACCGGGCCCACCCGCGTTCAACTCGAACGCAAGGACCCGGCCGCCTTCGCCCGCTTCCAGCGCCACTTCGTCGAGCGCTCCGCCCTCGGCTCGGCCAACACCATGCGCGGCCTCCAGAGCGCCCGCCCCTCGGTCTACGAGCTCGAGGAGGCCATGAAAAAATCTCGCGTCCCCACCCTCATCCTCACCGGCGACGAGGATGAGCCCTGCCTCGAGCCGGGCCTGTTCATGAAGCGCACCATCCCCACCTCGGCGCTCGTCAC
>NYYB01000072.1 GCA_002685755.1 Nitrospinota bacterium | reverse complement strand
TATCATGGTGGCCTAGATGACCACCTAAATAGCCCATGTGTCTCTTAGTTACAAGCGCTTGTTGTCCAAAATGTTCTGACGACATACAGTCGAGATGATAGATATTGCACCATAACTGCACCAATCGTCAAATCAGTGCAAGTCATTGTTTTATTGGAGGCGCCACCCGGATTTGAACCGGGGATAAAGGATTTGCAGTCCTCTGCCTTACCACTTGGCTATGGCGCCGAGCATCGGGTTCAGGCTATCGAAAAGTAGGCCCCTAGAAAAGAGCCTGCGCTGTATACCATGCAGGAGCCGCTCTGCCCAGCCCGCCGCCCGCTCGTGCCGGCTTTTCGTTCACCAGTGAACTCTCCGCCGGCCCGATGCTCCTGAGCGCGATCCGCCTCCCGCGCCCGTCGCCCCTTCCCCCCGCCCCCTGGAAATATTTGTTGACGCGCGGATCCCGATGCCGGATAATTGATGGTACGTCAGAAAGGAGGTGGTCGAATATATGAGAATAGACTGTAGCGACGAGGTGACTGCCGTCTAGGCAGGAGAAACCCGGGGAGCTGCCTGGTTTCTCCGCCCTGGCGAATCTCAACAGCTCACCGTAACCCCCAGCCCTTCGGGGCTGGGGGTTTTTCGCTTTTGGATCGCGAGCGAAAGGGTGGTAGTTTTTCCGGTGCCCGTTGCTTGATGTTCGATGCCCGGCGCTCTTTGCTCGATACCCGGTGCCCATTACCGATTGAACCGATGGAGCCATAGATCCGATGAACCCAGGCGATGCCCCATTCTTGAAGGCCTGCCGGGGCGAGCCGGCGGATACCACCCCCGTCTGGCTCATGCGGCAGGCCGGCCGCTACATGGTGGAGTATCGCGAGGTGCGCGAGCGCACCCCCTTTATGGATCTCTGCCGGGACTCCGACCTCGCCGCCGAGGTGACCGTCACCGCGGTCGAGCGGATCGGGGCCGACGCCGCCATTATTTTCTCGGACATTCTTCTCATCCTCGTTCCGATGGGGATGGACCTCACCTACGGTAAGGGGGAGGGCCCGGTCCTGGGCAACCCGGTCCGCGCCGCCTCGGATGTCGATCGCCTCGAGGAGGCACCGCCCGAGGCCCTCTCTTTCGTCTATGACGCCATCCGAAAAACGCGCTCCTCCCTCGGGCCGGAGACCCCGCTCATCGGTTTCTGCGGTGCGCCCTTCACGCTGGCTTCCTACGTGATCGAGGGCGGCGGCTCGCGCAACTACGCCGAGACGAAGAAGCTGATGTACGGCGACCCCGGTGCGTGGCACGCCCTGATGAGCGTGATCGCCCGCTCCCTCGTGGGATATGTCCGGAGCCAGGTCGATGCGGGCGCGCAGGCGATTCAAATCTTCGACAGTTGGGTGGGTTGTCTGAGCCCGGCCGATTACCGCGAATATGTCTTTCCGCACATTCGATTTCTCCTCGACGCCATTTCGGGCCCTGTGCCGATCATTCACTTCGGTACGGGAACCGCCACGCTCCTCGATCAACAGAAAAAAGCGGGCGGCGACGTGATCGGGCTCGACTGGCGGGTAAACCTGGGCGAGAGCTGGGACGCTCTGGGGCGGGTGGCCGTTCAGGGGAACCTGGACCCCTGCGTCCTTCTCGCCGATCGGGAGACCATCCGCCGCCGCGCCGGGGATATTCTTCGGCAGGCGGGCGGGCGGCCGGGCCACATCTTCAACCTCGGCCACGGGGTGCTCCCGATGACGCCGGTGGACAACGTGAAATATCTCGTGGACCTGGTTCACGAGTGGAGGGCGGAGGCGTGACGGAGGCGCGCTACGATTCGGTCCTGCTGGTCGGCTTCGGCGGGCCGACGCGGGGGTGTTGCCGCCGCTACGAGGACTGCCCCGGAGAGGCTTTTTGTTTCGTTAAAAACGTCGTGGGCGATCGGGCGAGCGGCGATGAGCGCATCCGCGAGGTGGCGGCCCACTACGAGCATTTCGGGGGCGTCTCTCCGTTCATTTTTTTCTCCCAGAAACAGGCGGGCGCCCTGGAGATGGAGCTCGAGCGCTCGGGAATCATCGCGCCCGTCTATGTGGGCTACCGCTTCTGGACCCCGTTCGTGAAAGAAGCGCTGGCCGAGATGCACCGCCGCGGGCTGCGACGCACCCTGGGCATCGCCCTTGCCCCCCACCGGGCGAAGGTGAGCTTCGAGGCCTACCGTGGGGAGGCCGAGTCGGCCCGCCGGGAGTTGGGCGGTGAGGCGCCCGAGGTGACCTTCGCCGGGACCCCCTGGTTCGACCATCCGGGCTACATCGGGGCGACGGTGGACCGGGTGAACGAGCTCGCCGGGGCGATGGGGGAGGAGCGCTTCAGCGCCGCCCGGTTGATATTCTCGGCCCACTCGATTCCGGTCTCGATGGCCAGGACCTCTCCCTACCGGGAGCAGTTCGAGGAGACGGCGCGCCTCGCGGCTGGTGCTCTTGGCCGAGAGAGCCACCTCACCGGATTCCAGAGCAGCCCGAACGTTCCCCCCGGGAGCTGGCTCGAACCCGATGTGCTCGACGTGGTGCGCGAGGCGGCGGACGGGGGGGCGAAAGACGTCATCGTGATTCCGGTGGGCTTCATCTGCGATCATATCGAGGTTCTTTTCGATCTCGACGTCGAGGCGAGGGAGGCGGCGGAGGAACGCGGCATGGATTATTTCCGCGCGGGGACCGTCGGCTCCCACCCCAAGTTTATTTCGATGCTCCGCGACATCGTGGCGGCCCACAGGGCGGGAGAGAGCGGTTGAGCACCCCCGCCCCTCGGCGAGCGGTCGTCCTCGGGGGAGGGATCACCGGCCTCGTAGCCGCCCACCGGCTGATCCAGGGAGCGAGTGAGCGGGGGATCTCCCTGGAAGTGACTCTGGCCGAGGCCTCCGGCCGCTTCGGCGGCTCCATCGAGACTGCCCGCGAGGCGGGCTTTGTCATGGAACGGGGGCCGGACTGCTTTTTGTCCACCAAGCCCGAGGGCATCGCCCTGTGCCGCGAGTTGGGGCTCGAGGGGCGCCTCGCGGGCACGAAATCCGCCCATCGCCGTAGCTTCATCCTCAGAAAGGGCCGGCTGGTTCCGGTGCCCGAGGGATTTTATCTGCTCGCGCCTTCGTCGATCCTTCCGTTCGTGACCACTCCGATTTTCAGCTCGCTGGGCAAGCTCCGGATGGCGATGGATTTTTTCATCCCGGCCCGAAGGGGGGGCGGCGATGAGACGCTGGCGAGCTTCGTCCGCAGGCGCTTCGGCCGGGAGGCGCTCGAACGGATGGCCCAGCCCATGATCGGCGGCATCTACTCGGCCGACCCCGAGGAGCTTAGCCTCGAGGCGACGATGCCCCAGTTCCTGGAGATGGAGCGCGCCCACGGCAGCGTCATCCGGGCGCTTCGCAAGCGGATGCGCGAGGGGGCGGCGAAGAGCCGGGCCGCCTCGGCCAGCGGGCCGCGCTACGGCCTTTTCCTCACCCTGGAGCCGGGGATGGGGAGCTTGATCGATGCGCTGCTCGAGCGGATACCCGCCGGGTCTCTCAGGCCCGAGGCGCGGGCGGCCTCCCTCCGCGGCGAGGGGGGACGCTGGCGGATCGGAATCGAGGGCGGCGGCGAGATCGAGGCGGACGCGGTGTGCCTCGCCCTGCCGACGGAGCCGGCGCGGGGGCTGCTCGAGCCGTTGTCGGAGCGGCTGGGCGCACGGCTGGGCGAGATTCCCTACGGCTCGGTGGCCACCCTCAACCTCGCTTTCAGCCGGGAGCAGGTGGCCCACCCCCTGGACGGGATGGGTTTCGTCGTTCCCGAAATCGAGGGGCGGATGCTCATGGCCTGCTCGTTCTCGAGCTCGAAGTTCGAGGGCCGCGCCCCGGAGGGGAAGGTCCTCCTCCGCGCCTTCGTTGGCGGCGCCTACGGGGAGGCCGCCCTCTTCGTGTCCGATGAGGAGATGATCGGCCGCGTGATGGACGAGCTCGGTCCGCTGCTGGGAATCCGGGGCGAGCCCGAGGCCGCCGTTCTCTCGCGCTACGGAAGCGCCATGGCCCAGTACCGCCTCGGCCACCTGGACCGGGTTCGGGAGATTGACGAGGAGGTGGGGAAATTGCCGGGGATCGCAGTGGCCGGGAGCGCCTACCGCGGGGTGGGCATCCCCGACTGCGCGGCCGGCGCGGGGGCGGCGGCAGCGAGCCTGCTCGACTACATCGCGGCTTCCGCCGCCTGAGAGCTGTAAAGGGAAATTTCTGGGGGGGGCCGTACGGTTCAGTCCTCTTCCGAAAGAGCGGCGGCGACCTCATCGCGCGAGAGGGCGCCGGCCTCGGCGTGGGCCTCCCCGCGGTAGGTGTTCGAGGCGGGCCGATCAGAGCCCGGCCGCCTCGGACGGTAGGTGCAGTAGGGCTCGCTGGCGAGGTAGTTCCCCGAAACCGCCCAGGCCCGCGATCGCGAGCCTCCGCAAACGTCCTGAAAATCGCAGTAGCCGCATTTTCCCGCATAGCCCTTCGGCTGCCGAAGGGCGCGGAACATCTCGTGGTCCCGGTAGATGCCGGAAAGCGAGTCGCGGCGCACGTTGCCCGCCGCCACCGGCAAAAAGCCGCTCGGCATGATATCGCCGAGGTGGCTGATGAAGACGAAGCCCATGCCGTCGTTCACTCCTTTGGCGGCGCGTCCGGCCCCGGCGGGACCCGTCCCGGTGGGACCGTTCCCGGCGGGATTGGCGCTGAAGTCGGGGGCCGAGGCTAAGGGGCGCGGGCCGCCCCCGTTTCCGGGCGCCCCTCGCCGGCGGTCCAGCGCAGCGCGCTGCATCAGGACGCGGCGGAAGTGTTGTGCGGCGGTGGTCTTGATGTCGAAGGGCATTGTACGGCCCAGGTCGTAAAGCTCGTGGAAGACGGCCTCGTGCTTTTTTGGGGTGACCATATAGTGCTTGACCCCTCGCCCGACGGGCACGAGAAAAAACACGCTCCAGAGGGCGATGTCCTCACTGGCGAGCATCTCCGCGATCTTGCGGATCCGGTCCTGGTTGAAGCGGGTCACGGTGGTGTTGACCTGAACCTCGAGGCCGATCCCGCGTGCGATGCGGATAGAGTCCATCGTCCAATCGAAGCTGCCTTCGACGCCCCGAAACTTGTCGTGGCTCTCGCAGCTGTGTCCGTCGAGGCTGACTGCGAGGCGGACGAGGCCGGCTTCTTTCATCCGGAGGATGGTTTCGCGGGTCATCATCTCGGTCCCGGCCGGGGTCATCGTCATGCGCAGGCCGATTTCGGAGCCGTGGCGGATGATGTCGAAGATATCGGGCCGCTCGAGGGGGTCGCCGCCGGTGATGACGAAGAGGACGGGGCCGAACCGGCGGGTTTCATCGAGGAGGGCGAAGGCCTCCTCGATGTTCAACTCCCCGGCGTCCCGGCAGGGCCGGGCCTCGGCCCGGCAGTGGAGGCAGGCGAGCGAGCAGGCCTGGGTTACCTCCCAGATCACGATAAAGGGGGATCGGTCGAAGTCGAACTCGCCGATTCGGGGTTTTCTCGCTCCGGCCGGGGTCTCGATTGGCCCAGTGGAGACAGGCCCGGCGTCTGGCGGACGGCTCATCGGGCCCTCTGCCACCGGAATGGGATCTTTCCCTCGAACCGGTCACGCAGGCCCTGTATCTCGTAGTAGGGACAGCGCGTGAAATTTTTTGTGCAGAATTTCCGGATCGTATTGCGGTGGCGTTTGACGCACCCAGGAATCTCGGTTTCGAAGCACCTCGGCTCGCCCGTCCCGGAGAATTCTTTAAATGGGCAAGTTTCAAATAGATACATGATAATTGTCTCCCGGGAAGGCGATCATGGGGCGGAAAACCTCATTTAATAGATTATATTCCCAAGAATGGAGTCTCGCAACAATAAGCGCGTAGCGAAAAGCCCGCTGCAGCCAAGGGAAACAGGATGATTTCAAATATCCCATCCTGTTGGATGTTGCCCCCGAGCGAGGCTGCGCGCAGCCGGCGGATTTTATTGCCGGGGCAGGTTCACGGGAGGTGGGCGGTCCCCCGGGGACCGCCTCCGAGCGTTTCTTGAGGTGGCTGCTCCGAGCATATACAATCCTTCCACGCCGGCCTTGGCCGGGCGGCTCGTTCGGGGAATCAGGAGTTCTTTTCAACCGGGATTGCGAAAACGCTATGTTCGACGATTTTGAGCAACGGGACGAGCATCAGGATTTCGAGAAACTGAAAAAAATCATGGCGGAGACCGAGGTTCTCCGTAAGCCCTACGTCGGGATCGTGGCCGGCTACCACGACCTCGGATACCGGGTGCTGGGACCTGAGGCGGAGGAGGGAGCCGGATCGGTGCAAATCGCGGGCCGCTTGTTCGTCAGCCCGAAAATCATCTGGACCCCCGCCGAGATGGAGAAAACCTTCGGCGACCTTTTCGAGGACAAGGAAATGATGGACTCGAATCTGGTGGGCCGGGTGTTCGCATTTCCCAAGTCGATCTCGGGCAACTTTAAGATCGAGTCCGAGAATCTCAAGGTGACCCAGCACGAGTGGAGCCCCGACCTCTTGGTCGAGAAGGTCATGGATGAGTTGCTCAAAAAAGAGATCACCGACACCGCCGTGATCCGGACGCCGAACGTGCGCTTCTACCCGCTGGCGATCCAGCGCTTTATTCAGGAGATCCTGAGCGAGGAGTTTTCCTGAACCCGGGGGACGATGACTGAGCCCGAAGGACGAGGGAGCTGAAGATGCCGGGATTACCGAGATGGCGGCGCTTTGGCGCGAAGGCGGCGGCCGGTTTTCTTGGGCGCGAGGCGGGCCAGGCGCTCGTCGAGTATGCGCTGATCATCGCACTCGTCATCATTGTCGTCGTGGCGGCGGTGACCGCCTTCGGAGCCGCCATCGGCCCCCTGATAGCGGCGATCATACCGGCCCTGTAGGCGGGATATGAGGGGGCACTTAGGGCTATTCGCCTTTTAAGGCGGGCATTCCCAACAAACAGTCCGATTCGGGCTCTCCAGTAGTTATCCGTTTATTTCACCCGGTTATTTCATTCAATACCCGAATTCCGTTAATATTCCACAGGTGAATGAGTGGCCCGGCTCACAGTGTTTTCGTGGCCCGGCTCACCCACAAAACCGGGTTTCTTTTCCTGGGCGGGTGTAAGTTACGGGGACAGGGGAAGCGCCCCCCGCGGCATCCGGTATTCCTTGAAGGAATATCGGACAAAGACAGGTTGAGGACGCCATGATCGAACACAGAGGAAGAACTCAGAGAAAAGCGGGAAGGCGCCTCCGGAGCGAGAGGGGC
>NYYB01000175.1 GCA_002685755.1 Nitrospinota bacterium | reverse complement strand
GGCAGCTACAACCTCACCCAGACCGAACTCTCGATGAAACTCCTCGACCGGAAGATGGGCCATGTTCGGGACGCCGCCGCCCCGGTTTTGTGCACCGGGAATACGGGTTGCCAGATCCAGATCGGCTTTGGCGCCCGGGAGCGGGAGATGGACCTCCGCGTGGTGCATCCGCTTGTCTTGCTGGACGAGGCCTATCGTGCCGGGGGATTCTACGAGGGCGCGCGGTTGCCTTGACGGGGAAAATGAATTTTTTGGATGATGGCGGCCGTTGGATACCGAGAAAGTATGGCCCATGACGCTTCGCCGGATGCTCCCTGGTTTTTTTGCTCTCCTTCTTCTCGCCCTCCCGGCGTGCTCGAAGGCGCCCTACACCGGCCGCGACCGCCTTCTCCTTCTCTCCGAGGGGGCGGAGCTGAGCATGGGGGCGCAGTCGTTTCGCCAGTTGATGAAAAAGAACCGGCAGAAGATCAGCCGCGACCCGGCGATTAACGATCACGTCAAGAGGGTGGGCCGGCGCATCGCACGCGCTTCCGGAAAAAACTACAAGTGGGATTTCGTCGTCATCAAGGACGACAAGACTCCCAACGCTTTTGTCCTTCCGGGCGGCAAGGTTTTTGTTTATACGGGCATCCTTCCGATCACGCTGAACGAACACGGGTTGGCGACGGTCCTGGGCCACGAGGTGGCCCACGCCATCGCCCGCCACGGCGGGGAGCGGGTGAGTCAGACCCTCCTTGTTCATGCAGGGCTTGCCGCCGTGCAAATCGGGATGGCGAAGGAGGGCTCGCGCACCTCAAGGCAGGTGACCGCCGCGCTGGGCGCCGGGGTCTCGGTGGGGATACTGCTTCCTTTCTCGCGCCTTCACGAGTCCGAGGCCGACCGGCTCGGGCTCATCTTCATGGCCAAGGCGGGATACGACCCGAGGCGGGCCGTCGATTTCTGGCGGCGGATGGCGGCGAAGGCCGGCAAAAGCGGCAAGGGCGGGCCGCCCGAGTTCCTGTCGACCCACCCCGCGGGGGCAACCCGGATCAGCCAGATTCGAAAGTGGATGCCCGAGGCGCTCAAGTACTACAAGCCCTAGGGGCGTTCAGCCCCCCCCCCCTTTCGCCAACGGCCCAGTCTTCAGGGCTCCAACTCACCGGGCATCAGTCCGTCTCGAGCCACCGATCCAACGAGAAGTATCCGGGCAATCCGCGATAGGAGCCGATCAGCCAGGCGATCATGACGGCGTCCCGGACGAGGGCCTGGGCCGGTGTCTCGGAGACTCCTGGCAGGCAACCGCAATCCTCCGGCGCCGTCCCGAGGAGCATCGCCGCCGAAAGGGCCGCCGCGAAAAGGGCAAGCTGGAGTCCGATGAGGACGGCCGCTCGCCTCGACATTAATCCGGCGAACAGGAAAACGCCTGCAACCAGTTCGAGCCAGGGGAGAATTGCGGCGAGCGGCGGCTCCCAGCCCCCGGGCAGGATTCCGAAGGATTTTATTTGATTCGCGAACAACCCGGCGGGCTGGTAGAGTTTCGCCGCTCCCGCGACGATGAAAAAGCCACCGACAATCACCCGGGAGGCCAGGGCGGCGCCGGGATGTCGGAGCCAGATGAGAATGCGCACTACGCCTTCCGCCGCATCGCCGATTTCATCATTTCAATTGAGTGCGGACGGCGGCGGCCAGGTCCCTGTAGGGGACCGCGCCCACGAGTTTGCGGTTTCCGACGAAAATCGTTGGCGTCGCGTTCACTCCCATATTGAACCCGAGGGTCCGGTCGGCCTCGATGGCCTTTTTGTGCGTCCGAGAGTATGTGCAAGAGCGCCATTTTTTCATGGCCGTTCCGGTCGCCGCCGCGTAGGTGGCCCAGATGTTCTGGGGCGCTTTGCTCAGGCTCCACCTCCGCTGCCCTCCGAACACCAAGGCACGCATTTGGTCTTGTTTGGCGGCATCCTCGACGCACCTCACCGCCTCGGCGGCCATGGCCGTTAAGGGGCGGAGCGGAAAATCCTTGTGGCGAAAATCGATTTGGTTCTTGAATTCCTTTTTGAGCTTACTCAGCGCACCCTGCGCGTCCTTGCAGTGGGGTCAACCGAAATCAAAAAACTCGAGAACGACAACGCGGCCGTCGGAGGTTATGGTCGGCGGAGCTTCGCCGCCGTCTCCGACCCAGAGTGAGCCCAACCCGATGCCCAGCGCCGCAATGAGTGCAATGGCCACGGCCAGGGTTTTCCGGGAATTTTTATTGGAAGAGGTCTGTGATTTTCTCGCTTGCTCTTTCTTTCTCGCCAATTTCGCCCACCTTTCCCGTTGAAACGATTAGCGGCTCTTGCCGAGTCAGTATAGCAAAGTCCGTAAACGGGATTAAGAAGGAGCGCCCGAAACTTCCGCGGGGAGTCCTCTTGGGGCCCCGGAATGAATGGTGGATGTCCAAGGGCGAGTCCGGGAGATTTTTTTCGGCGAAAAAGGAGTGGTATAGCGTTCCTCATCGGCCGTTGTGGATTTCTTACTGACCGGGCTTGATCAGGGCCTTATTTCAATGATTTATGGAGGTTTCGATCGTTGCTTTTTGATTTATTCGCTTTTGGTTTCGCGCGGCGAAAGGTGTTAAGATCCGCCTCCTGTAGGCGAGCGTTTCGCCCGGCCCACCAGGGGGGATGGACCCGAAGATGGCGGCTCGCTTTATCGAAAAGGGTTCGATGTCGGCGGCCTGAAACCGGAAAGGATTTATAAAGGAGGTTCCTGAATGGGTCTTCGAATCAATCAGAATATTGCCGCGCTGGTCGCCGCGCGCGCCCTTCAGGCGAAACAGAAGGCGCTGGCGAATTCCGTCGAAAAGCTCTCGACGGGACAGCGGGTCAACAGCGGGGCCGACGATCCGGCCGGCCTGGTCATCAGCGAAAACCTCAGGGCTCAAACCGACAGCCTCGACAGGAACATTCAGAGCAATCAAAACAAGGTGAACCAACTCAGGACAGAGGACGCCAAACTCGGCGAGACGTTCAATCAGCTTCACGCCATCCGCGATCGGGCCCTAGAAGCGCTTAACACGGGCGCCACCGACCAGGCGGCTCGCACGGCGAACCAGACCTCGGCCCGATCCTCGGTAGATTCGGTCTCTCGTGCCCTTCGCGGCGTGGACACCACCGACAAGGGGGTGGACTCCTCCGGCCTCGCCGAAATCGGCCGGAGCCTAGAGGATATCGACCTCTCAACCTCTGACGGCGCGCAGCAGGCGCTCGACACCGTCGATTCGGCGATTGAGGAACTTTCCACTTTCCGCGGCAATCTGGGCTCGCATCAAACGAATACCCTCGAGGCGGACATACGGCGCGAGAGTGTCGAGGCCGAAAACCTCCGGGCCAGCGAAAGCGCTATTCGCGATACGGATTTCGCCGAGACGACAGTTGATTTCGTCAAGAACCGGGTACTTCTCGAGGCGAACGTGGCCGCTCTCGTTCAGGCGAAAAAATCGTCTCAGTCGGCGCTCCAGATTATCAAGTCCTCGGGCGTCTCATCCGGCGAATCAGGATCGCGCGGCCTCCTGGGCATTGCATAACGAACCGAATATCCTCGCACCGAAACCGCCGTTCGGCGATTGGCTGCGTTTTATTGAAGGCAGATTTTTTAAAGGAGAAGGAATGAACGTAAAGGCATCCGAAAAACAACGCTGGGCCGTCATTGACTCCACCGCCATCGGGGTGGACAAGAAATACGAGCCGCCCCTGATCATCGCTTGGGGCGTGGATAGTCATGTGGTGGGGACCCAGACGATCACCATGGGCCGCACCATTATCCCGCCCAAGGGAAGAAACCAGCGCCACTACCATGTCTGCGACGCCACTTTTTATATCGCAAAGGGTCCTCTGGTCGTTTGGATGGGGGAGGAAAAGGAGGAGCACACTGTCGAGACGGGGAATTTCGTCTACGCGGCGGCGGGCGAGATTCACGGCCTCTACAACCCGAGCGAGACGGAGGACGCCGAGTTAATTTTCACATACGGCAACTGTGCGAACCGCGACGCCGCGCGCACAATCTACGTCGAGGAAGCCTGGCAGGAAGAGGACAAGCGGGATCGCATTCCCGGCTAGTGCCAGCGAACTGTTTCATTAAGAAATAAACGGCCGGTCCGGGATAAATCCGGACCGGCCACATTTTTTTGTGAAATTGGTTAGTTGAGCAAGGCAAGCAAATCGGCGAACTGACGCTGGAGCGTCTCTTCGCCGGGTTCAATCTGGAGGGCCCGGTAAAGTTCCGTCAAGGCTTTGCCGTGTTGGCCCTTGGCCATGTAAACACGGGCAAGATTCATGTAGGGGAAATGACGGGGTTCGTAGCGCGGCGCCCGCTTTGCCTTCTTGAACCACTCCTCGGCCTCGTCTATCTCGTCAATTTCGAGGAGATAACAGCCGATGTCGTTGTAAGGGTTGCCGAAGTCGGGGTCGACCTCGATCGCCTGATGGCACTCCTCTATTGCCTCCTCAAGGCGACTCTGCATGCTGTACATCCAGCCGAGATAGGTATGTGCGTCCGCCGTCGGGCAGTAGGCGATGGATTCTTTGTAGAGTTCGATGGCCTGTTCGATATCGCCATTTTCATGGGATTTCTCCGCTTCCTCCATCAAATCGAGCGCCTTGCGAAGATCGATGTTGACCCGCGCCTCCTTCTCGTATTTGTCCTTGAAGGATTCTGTGGAAAAATTCTCCTTCAACTTTTCATCCTCCATCCTGTTTTTTTTGAGTTCAGTAAGATACCCGCAACCGCAACGACAAATGGTATCTCCGCTGGAGTAGAAGTCAAGAAATAAATGGTTTGTAAACGGTTAGATTAATGAGGTAGCCGAAAAAAGGCGGGCTGTGTGTTTTCTCCCTAAACAAAAGGAATTCGGCCGAAAAAAACTCCCCGGCTCGAGGAGAGCCGGGGAGTTTCTTGGTGCGGGGATCAAAAAATCTATTTTTTCATCTTCTTCTTCACCCGGAAGGATTTGTGGCATTTCCCGCAGTTGGCGCCAATGGTCTTGATGCCGTTCTTGACGCCCGACGTGTCTCCGCCGTCGGCGGCCATCGCCAGAATCTCGGCCGAGGCGGCCAGGTTGCCGGCGGTTTGGGTGAATCCGCTCTAGTTATCCCAGACCTTGCTCGTCGACCTGGTGACGCCGCCCATGGTTCTGTGCCTGAAGGTGCCCCGGATTTTTCGCGCGTTCTTGGCGATGTCCTGGGCCGCCCACTTGATCTTGCGCATGGGCCCGACTCCGCCGCCGGCCTCGGTGGCGATTTTGATGTTCTTCAAACTGCCGGCTATGCTGCGCATGACCTTTTTCCGGGCTCCTATTTTCGGGTGCTTGTATCTGAACACTTGGCCTAGGTCGTCATTGATTCTGACGCAACCGCTGACAAAACCGATGGCCAGAATAAACAAGGCTAATTGTCTCCACATTCCGGCATTCTCCATTTGTCTTCCGCTCCTTCAAAAGGTTTCGCTCCCCCCTATTCTTGACTAAATATCCGTATCCTTGGATTAACATTCCTTCGATAAGGATGAATCCACAATGGACATTAAAATGTTTTTCCAGGAACGAAAAGAATATATCATACTCAAGGGGGGGCAAAATATTCCGGATTTTGGCCAACGCCTACGGTCCATTCCAAAACGTAATTTCGCCTCCGATTCGGAGGTTTTCAATTTCAGCGCGTCGCTCCGGCGAGCGTTAGGAGTTCAGGGGAGCGAATACCTCGACGAGGTTATCGGACGGGTCATTGAAGAAGAGCTGGCGCATGCCGATGGCGGAATTGACACCGTCCTTCACGGAGATGCCCGCCGTTTCGAGCCGCCGCTTCACGTCCTCGAGATCGCCGCCCATGAAAGCGAAATGGGTCTTTCCCGCGCCGGTTCCGGGAATATCGCCGGTTCCATTGGACGAAGATTTTTCCGTCAAGTGGAGCTGGACCGCGCCGACCTGGAACCAGTAACCGGGATTAGGCAGCGGGGGCCTATCGATTTCGACCAGTTCGAGCAGGCCCGCGTAAAAATCGCGCCCCTCCTCAAGATCGTCCATGGCGATGGAAATATGGTGAATTCCTTCGAACACTTGAAAACTCCTTTTTAATAAAAACGCCCGCCCGAGAGGTTTGCCCCGCGGAGAAACCGCCCCTAGTCCACGAACTCCGGATCGGTCATTTCCGGGACGATCCCGGCGCTCCCCGCCCGGGAGAGGAGGGTCCTGACGGCTTCGCGGCCCGCGTCGCCGTAGGAGCGCGTCCAGTCGTTCACATACATTCCGACGAAAGTATCCGCCTTGGCGCGCGGGAGATCGCGGGCGTAGGTCATGGCGTAATCGAGGGCCTCCTCCCTGTGGTCGAGCGCGTAGTTGATGCTTTCGCTCAGGACGCGGCTCACCGCGCGCACGGTTTCGGCCCCCAAATCCTTCCGGACGACGTTGCACCCGAGGGGGAGGGGACCTCCCGTCTCTTTTTTCCACCATATGCCGAGATCCTCGACGAGGTGAAAACCTTCCGCCTCGTAGGTGAGCTGCCCCTCGTGGATCAGCACTCCGGCGGCGGCCGCCCCGCTCTTCACTTCTTCCATGATGCGGTCGAAATGAACGACCCGGCGGCTGGGCTCATCGCCTCCCATGTAAAGGCGAAGCGTCAGATAGGCCGTTGTCAAAAGGCCCGGCACCGCGATTTCGACTCCGCGAAGCGCCTCCTTGGTCATCGGCTCGCGCGTGACGATGACCGGCCCGTAGCCGTCCCCGAAGCTCGCTCCGTGAGGCAATATGGCGTAGCCGCCGGCGATGTGGCAGTAGCCGTGAAAACTCACCGCGCTGACCTCGTACTTGCCCTCGAAGGCCGCCTGGTTGAGGGTCTCGATATCGTGGAGTTCGTGGACGAATTCAAACCCGCCCGTGTCGATCTTGTCGTTCGCCAGGGCGTGGAACATGAAGGCGTCGTCGGAGTCGGGGCTGTGCGCGACGCGTATGGTTTGGGGCACCGAAAAATGTCCTTTCAAATAAAGAAAGCGTCAGGATTCCTTGTAGTCTTTCCCGAGACGCGGGCAATCGCCCTCGGCGGCGGTGCAGAGGAGGGCGCCGATG
>NYYB01000071.1 GCA_002685755.1 Nitrospinota bacterium | reverse complement strand
TCCACCGCATGAGGTTCGGCAAGGCTAGCGCCAGCCCGGCCAACCCTGAGACAATGCCTATATGGAACAGGTCCGTGCGCGACCAACCGGCTAGACGATAGAGAAAGAACTCCTCTTTCAGGCTGAGTCCAATGTACGGGGCGGCAACAGCGGCAAGAATGGCGCATCCGCCGAGTACAAGAAGTATGAGAGCAAAGACCGGAACAAAACGGCCCAGTCTTGGGGAAGTGATCATGCTTTAAAATCCGGTGAGGGATTGTCTCTAATGGCTTATGGTCATCAATTCGTACTATAACCCCGATTTTTAATCATAGTTTTATCGGTTTGAAAATGAGGCGTTTGGTTGGTGCTGACTGGCAAGCTGCCTTTCCCGTCACGACCGTTCTTTTATGACATAGCCTTTCTTAAAGAGGCGCGATGATCGTTTTGACGAAAGGGCTGAGCACGTTGTCGATCAGCGCCAAGGCCTTGATCTGGGAAAGGGACGCCCAGACGAAATGGTCGGGGTCGTAGTCGAGATCTTCGTCATCGCCGTCCAGCAGGATGATCCGGTTGCTGTTGGTCTTTCGCCAGAAACGGCCACCTTCCTCGTTATGCTCGGCGGCATAGACCAGCCTTCCTGGGGTCTTGCCCAGAATGACGTCGGCCAACGGTGGCTTCCGGCCCTTGTGGGCGCGCTTCAGGTTGCTCCAGGTGCATTGGATGGTGGGGGTGAACTGCAAAGTGCCAATATTCCCCGGTTCTGCCTTGGCTTGCAGAAGGAACAGGACCACCGGCCCGTCGCGCTTGCAGACTAGGGCCAGCACGCCGCCCTCTTTCTGGGTGAGGATAGGCTGGTCCCAGTAATTCACCTCGCGCAGGCCGTGCGCCGTGGTGCGAAGCCCCTCGACGGCGAAGAACTGCCCCGACCGGTGAACGATGTTGCCGGTCCTCTCCTCGGCCTTCCAGCCGTCGAGTTCGTTCAGGCCCACCAGTTCGGATTCGAAGCGGACCCTGGCCCGCGCCCGCGCCCGCCATTTCAGCAGCGGTGCCGGATTGCGCTCCTCGGTCTCGACGCTGGCGGTCAGAAGGGCCCGGAACCAATCAATATCCGGAACGTTCGTCATCCTAGGATTTCCTCCATGGCCAAGCAGACGGTTTCCTGCTCCTCGTCGCTGAGGGTGGGAGACATGGGCAGGGAAAATATCTCGCCGGCCAGGGCCTCGGTTACCGGCAGGTCGCCCTCCTTGTAGCCGAGGCCGGCGTATCCGCGCATGGTGTGAATGGGATAGGGGTAGCTCACGTTGACGAAGATGTTGCGGGCCTTCAGTTCCTCGATAATGCGCTCGCGCTCGGCGTGCCGCACCACGTAGAGGTAATAGGCGTGGCGGTTGCCCTCGGCCTCGGTGGGCAGGACGAGTCCGCTGCCTTTCAGGCGCCTATCGTAGGCGTCCGCCAGATCTCTACGGCGTCCGATCCAACCGTCCAATCGTTTCAGCTTGAGGGAAAGGATCTCGGCATGGACCTCGTCGAGGCGGGTGTTGTAGCCATGCTCCTCGGCGTAGTAGGTCCCCTTCATGCCGTACATGCGCAACGAGCGCAGCCGCTCGGCCACGTCGGCGTCGTCGGTTGCCACCAAGCCGCCGTCGCCGTAACCGCCGAGAACCTTGGTCGGATAGAAGGAAAACGCCGAGGCGTCCCCAAGCCTCCCCGCCTTGCGGCCCTTGTAGAGGGCCCCGGCGCTCTGCGCGCAGTCCTCCAGTACCTTGAGCCCGTGGGCGGTGGCGAAATCGTTTATGGCGTCCATGTCCACGCACTGCCCGTAGAGATGCACGGGCAGGATGAAGCGGGTCTTTTCGCTCAAGGCCCCTTCCAGGCCGGTGGAGTCCATGAGATAGGTGTCGGGGTCCACATCGACAAAGCGTGGCGCACCGCCGGCGGTGACGATGGCGGAAACCGTCGGCACCGCCGTGTTGGAAACGGTGATGACCTCGTCGTCGTCCTCGATGCCGAGTCCCCTGAGGCCGAGGGCCAGGGCGTCGGTGCCGCTGTTGACGCCGATCCCATGGGCGACGTTGCAATAGTCCGCAAAGGCGGTCTCGAAAGCACTGACGCTTTCGCCCAGGATTAGGCGCCCGGAGCGGAAGACTTTGTCGACGGCGGCGAGAATCTCGTCGCGCATCTCGTCGTATTCCTTGCGGTAGTCCCAGACCTGGATGCGCACGGGTTCAGTCCTCCCCCGCCTGGCGTCGCATGCGGGCGAGTAGACGGGCATCGTCAAGTAGGGCCGCTGTGAAGTCGTTCCACCTGTTGGCCTCAATGGCCGCCAGGAGACGGCCGAAAAATAATTCGAAGCTGTCGCCCGCGGGTGGCGTCATAGTCTCGCGCACGTTCTTCCGGCTTACGGCAACGGTGTTCTCCATGTCCGGCGGAATGGTGTAGGCCCGCTCGAAGTTGACCGCCGCCTCGGGGCCGAGGGCGGTCAACCAGTTCTGGTATTCTGTGTCGAAGCCAAACAGACCGCTCATGGAGCGGCCGCCCCCGTCGGCCGTCATAACCGCAAAGGCGGTGTCCACCCCCGTCTCCGGGTGCCGGGACAGCACCGAGCATGCGACGGTTTCCGGCGGATAGCCGAAAAAAAGACGGCTGGTGGTGGCGGCATAGGGCCCCAGGTCGTAAAGGGCACCGCCCCCCAGTTCGGGAAAATTGCGGAATTTGTCGGCCGCGAATGGCGGGACCGAGAACATCGCCGAGACCCTCGTAGCGGCGCCACCCAACGCCTCCGTCGCCGCCTCGATCTGCGGATGGTCGGTAAAAACAATAGCCTCGGCCAGACAGAGGCCGGCCTTGCCCGCCTCTTCTGCCAGCCGTTCGGTCACTTCGAGGGTCGGAAAGGCCGGCTTATCGACCACCACATGGCGGCCCGATCGTAGCGCCTTCTCCGCCCATTCGGCGTGCAGGCTGTTGACCAGCGAGACGTAGACCAGCCCGGCCTCGCTTTCGGCGATGGCCCGGGCGTAGCCGTCGAATGGGCGGCCGCGTTTTCCCCCGGGCAGGTCTTCCGGCGAAAGGGGGCGGCGGCTGGCTAGGTCAACGGTCTCGACGCCATCGAGCCGGGAGAGCGCCGGCAGGACCCGCCTGGAGGCGATGGACGAATGGCCGAGGACGAGAACCTTCATGGTGTTTGCGTCTTGGAACTTTTTTTTGGACGGACCACCTTGCGGACCACCGCCTGGGGTCGTGCATTCACGGTAAGGTATATGCGCCCCAGGTATTCTCCGGCGAGTCCCAGGATCAGGAGTTGTAAGCCCGAGAAAAGTAGCATGACCAGCATCAGCGAGGGCCAACCCACGACCTCGATTCCGAGGAAGAGATATTCGAAAAGCACCCACATGATTCCAGTGAAACCGAATCCGCTCATCACCAGACCGAGAAACGTGCTCAGGCGCAGGGGCACCACCGAAAAGTTAACCATTATGACAAGCCAAAGCCGGACTAAGCGGCTTAGCGAATAGCGGCTCTTGTTCTCGGCCCGGGGCAGGTGTTCGACCGTCAGCGATCCTACGTTGCCCGTCACCTGGAAAATCAGTCCGTCGATGTAAGGAAACGGCCCCTTGTAGCGGCAGACCTCCTTGGCCACGAAGTGCTTCATGCAGCGGAAGGTGGAAAGGTAGAGCCCCTTGGGCTTGTCGAGCACAAGGTCGGCGGTGCGGTTGGCGAACCAACTGCCGAGGTTGCGCCATGCGGCGTGGCTTTTCTCCGCGAAACGAGTGTAGACCACATCGAAATCGCCATCACGGCAGTATTCGTAAAGGCGCTTGACCTCATCGGGCGGATTCTGCAGGTCGTCGTCCATGGTGACGATGTAGTCGCCGCGGGCGTGCCTGAGACCGGTCATCAGGGCGTTGTGTTCCCCGTAGTTGCGGGCGTGCGCCACCATGGTCACGGGAACGGACGCGGTGCAGGTGAGTTCCTCGCAGACGGCGGGACTGCCGTCGGTGCTGCCGTCGTCGACCAGCACCACTTCCAAGCCACCATCGACGTTGATGGCGGAAACCTCCTCGACCAGGAGACCTATGGTGGCATGGCCGTTGTGGACGGGGACGACTATGCTGAGAGCCGGTTCGTCAGTCATGCTTCACTCCCACCGCCATCACCGATCCGCCGAAGGGCAGCCACAGACCCAGCCTCAATAGCCCAAGCTCGATGGCCATGACGCCCCCGAACAGGGCCTCGACGAGAGCAGGATAGGCCATGACGTCGCTTCCCCCTTCCCTTGGTCGGAAAACCTTGCGGCGAAGCACCATAAGCGGGAAAAGCAACGTGTTCCAGTAGGTGGTGTATGCCAAGTTAAAACCGGCTTCCGTCAGCAGATCGGAAACCCCTGAACGGGTATAGCGCCGTGCGGTGTGCACCTGTTCGTCATGCGCCCCGCGCAGCCATTCGTAAGCCGGCGCGTGAATAATTAAAACACCGCCCGGGGCCAGGCAACGGTAAGCCCCGCGAACCGCTGCGGCATCGTCCACCCGAGCGTGATAGAGGACGTCCGACGAAACAATGGCCGCGAACTGTCCGTCGGCGAACGGAAGCTCGTTGACCGAGCCCACCGTGACGCGGGCGCCGCTTTTTTCCCGCGCCATTGCTGCCGCCCAGGGGGAGATGTCGATGCCGAAAGCATCGATTCCGGGAAAGGCCCGGCGAATGGAAAAAAGCTGTCCGCCGGTACCGCAACCTTCATCCAGCAGCCGTCCCTTAGGCTCCTCGAGGAAACGTCCGAGAAGCATCAGGAAGTTCGCATGCAGCGCTCGGAACCACCACATGTGGTCTTCCATCTCGGCCAACTTGCGGTATTCGATGTTTTCCATGACCCTCTTTCCGCGCGCCGACCAGTCAGCGCGAAACGAAGGCAGGATAGAACCCCTCGTCGGAAATATCCATTTTATCGGCGCCTTCGGACATCACGTCGCCGCCGCCGACCCATTTGATGAAAGCCTTGCCCGCCTTGAGATAGTAGCCAAGTTCGGAGAAGCTGCGGATAGAGAGCAACATGTGCAACATGTAGTCGGGATTCAGATAGAAGGCTCTGTTGAGTCTCTTTTGATAACGAAGCAGGTCGTCGGGCGAGAAATGCTCGGTCCGCCAACCGGGAGCCTTGCCGAACATGACGTATTCCGACCAATCGGTGCTGTAGATATGGCCGCGTTCCATCATAATTTCGTAGTTCGGAGTTCCGGGATAAGGCACGATGACCGAGATGGAAACGAAGGTTAGGGGCAGTTCCCGGATCATCTTCGCCGTCAACTCCAGATCCTTCGGGGTCTCATCGGGATGGCTGCCGATGATGAAGTTGCCCTCGATGTGTTTGATGCCGGCCTCCTTGGCCCAGTGCACGGCTTCCCTGGCCCTTTCCAGGTCGATCTTCTTCTTGTTCAGGGCGACCACGCGGGGGCTTCCGGTCTCGATGCCGAAGGCCACCTTGGCGCAACCCGATTCCTTCATAAGCCTCAGGATTTCCGGCGTCACACAGTCGACGCGGGTGTCGCAATTCCAGGATTTCACCCCTAGGCTCCGAAAACCTTCACAAAGGGTTTCGAGGCGGCCCTTCTCCAAGCCGAAGGTATCGTCGGCGATAACGAAATGGTCGATGTCGAACCGTTTTTGGACGTCCTCGATCTCCGCAAAAACATTCCCAGGCGAACGCAAGCGCAAGGTCCGCTCGAAAGTGGCTGTGATGGCGCAAAAGGTGCATTTGTAGGGGCATCCGCGAGAGGTGAATATCTCCGTACTCTTGAGCTTGTTTGAAAAGCCCCGCGACGAATGACCGCTTTGCTTTCCCACCATGTGATAGAGTTCGCGCGCCGGAAAGGGAATAGCGTCAAGGTCTTTGATGAACGGACGGCTTTGCTCGCGGATGATCATTTTTCCGTCGCGCCACGTTGTGCCGACGAGACCCCGGACAGGATCTCCGTCCCGCACGATCCGACATATTTCAAGAAACGTTTCCTCGCCCTCCTGGTTCACCACCAAGTCAAAAAATGGAAATTCCTCAAGGGTCCGTTCCGGCAGGGCGGATGAATGCGCGCCGCCGACTACGGTTATGACATGGGGAAAGTGCCGTTTGACGAGCGTCGCAATATGATGCCCATTGACGATGGTCGGAGTCATACAGCTGAAGCCGATGACCGCCGGCTGCACGTCACGCACCCGCTCTAGGAACTTCACGGCTAGGAAATGTTCCAATTCGTAATCCCAGACCTCTAGGTCGAAGCCTTCACGCATGGCATAGGCGGCGATGTAACCAAGGTTGGTCGGCAGGGTGTGACTGAGAACGTCCACCATTCCCATGGGATCAGGCGGTCTCACCAAAACGATTTTTGTTGCTGTGCTCACGTCTTGTCCAAATTAGTTAAACCGAACGCTTTTTCCTGACTACCGTTTCGAGTCGAGGAGACCCAGGAGATAGTGTCCATATTCGTTATGCGACAGGGAGTTCGCCAGTTTTCTCAACTGCCCGTCATCGATGAACCCCATGCGGTAGGCGACTTCCTCGGGGCAAGCGATTTTCAGCCCGGTGCGGCTTTCCATCACTTTCGCGAACTGGCTGGCCTCGAGAAGGGTATCGTGGGTGCCGCTGTCAAGCCATGCCCAGCCGCGCCCAAGAATCTCAACGCGGAGCGTTCCGCGTTCGAAGTAGGTCCGGTTGACACTGGTGATCTCCAACTCCCCCCTAGCCGAGGGCTTGAGGGCGGCGGCGACCTCCACCACGTCGCTTTCATAGAAATAGAGGCCCGGTACTGCTAGGTTGGAGAGCGGGTTGCCTGGCTTTTCAAGCAGGTCGACGATCTGTCCATTGTCGCCGACGGTGACGGTGCCGAAGGCCTCCGGGTTGGCGACGGGATAGCCAAAAATGGTTTGTACGCCGGTCCGCTCCGAAATGTCGCGCAACAGTTCGGGCAGGTTGTCCCCATAGAAAATATTGTCGCCGAGGATCAGCGCTATCGGATCGTCCCCGATAAAGTCGGCACCGAGAAGAAAAGCCTGGGCTATGCCTTCGGGTCTTTGCTGTGGCGCGTAGGAGATGGCGAGGCCCCACTTGCCGCCGTCCCCTAGAAGGCGCTCGAAGAGCGGCAGACTCTCCGGCGTCGAGATGATCAGGATGTTGTGGATGCCGGCCAGCATCAGTGTGGTCAGCGGGTAATAGATCATCGGCTTGTCGTAGACCGGTAGCAACTGCTTGCTGACCGAGATGGTCAACGGAAAGAGTCGAGTCCCCAGGCCACCGGCGAGGATGATCCCCTTACGTCGGTCTTTCCCGTTCGTGTTCATCGGAGCTTGCTGCCTCTCATGTGAATGCCCGAATGCGGTCGCGACATTACATTGCCGCAAGAATCCCCATCAATCTGAAGGCCGGAACACGAAGGGTCGTCAGCGCTCTTCTGGAGACCTCCGCCGCCCAGGCCCAGGCGCTCACCCCTGTACCCTCCGGACCGGACCCGCTCCCACCAAGCCCGGTTCTCCAGGTACCAGCCTACCGTCTTGCGTAGGTTCGCTTCGAAGTCCTCGTGTGGACGCCAGCCGAGCTCCTTCCGCACCTTGCCGTCGTCCACGGCGTAGCGTTTGTCATGCCCGGGCCGGTCCTCGACGAAGGAGATCAGGGAGTCGTGCGGGACGTGGGGAGAGTCGGGCAGCAGTTCGTCCAGCAGGGCTGAGATGGTCTTCACAACCTCGATGTTGGTCCGCTCGGCCCGCCCGCCGATCAGGTAGGTTTCACCGATGCGCCCCTGGTTGAGAACACGCCAAAGCGCCTCCGCGTGATCCTCCACGTAAAGCCAGTCACGGATGTTGTCACCGCTGCCGTAGACGGGAAGCGGCTTGCCCTCCAGTCCCGAAATGATCATCAGCGGGATGAGCTTTTCCGGAAACTGATAGGGGCCGTAGTTGTTAGAGCAGTTGGAGACGATCACTGGCAGGCCGTAGGTGTTGTGCCAGGCCCTGACCAGGTGGTCAGCTGCGGCCTTGCTGGCGGCGTAGGGTGAGTTGGGTCGGTAGGGGTTGTCTTCGTCGAAACGTCCAACCGGTCCGAGACTCCCGTACACTTCGTCCGTGGATACGTGCAGGATGCGAAAGCGTTCCCACGCCTCGCCTTCAAGCCGCCGCCAGTAGTCGAGGCAGGCCTCGAAAAGCATATACGTCCCGGTGACGTTCGTCCGGATGAAGGCACCGGGGCCGTCGATGGAACGGTCTACATGCGATTCGGCGGCCAAATGCATGACCATGTCGGGCCGGTGCTCGTCGAACACACGGCGGAGTTCCCGGCCATCACACACATCGACCCGCTCGAAGCGGTAAAGCGGCTTTTCCGCGACCGGTTCCAGGGAGTCCAGGTTGCCGGCGTATGTCAGCTTGTCCAGGTTGACCACCGCGACCCCGAGCCCGCCCACGAGATGCCGAACCACGGCGGAACCGATGAACCCTGCGCCCCCCGTGACCAGAACTTTCATTGTCTCACCTGTCATGCGCCAGCCTGTCTCCAATGGTCCAGGCGCCCGGTATTGATAGAGGCAGGCGTTTGAAATAGGACGCGAGCCGGTTCACTCCGGCCCTTGATTGCCTTCAAGCTCCTCATTATGTCGCAATGTCTTGAAATAAGAAAGAATAAGGCCATGTCACATTCAATTGTTGATAGTTGCCAACCCCCAACACCTAGCTTGGTATCGCCTCCAAACAAAGGAGGCAATAACAACATCTTGATTTGAAAATATTAACAACACAGTAGAGTGATATGGCCTTATTTTGTTTCATTTGGTCAGGCTATAGCTGGTTGGCAGCCCATGCCCCTGGGCCATGGGGCGGAGAGTCGATTCAAACGCCCATCCTCGGTTTTGGCGTAGTCGGACCTCCTGCGCTCGGCTTGCGGATCAAATCCAACAAGGCGAGAATTGCACCGGTCGTGGCGATCAATATAAGCGGCTGTACGGGAATCTCGTAGCGCGTGTAGGCACCGCCGGCGAAGGCGCCAAAACTCCCGATGAGGGCCAAGGCGCTGGCTGCAATAAAGATAAAGAAACCCCGGTGCCTGGAAAAGGGTATGAACCACCATGTGAGCAGGAAGATTACCCCGACAGCGTTTCGCACAAAGTTCCGCATCGTATTGCCGACGGTGAATAGGGTGCTCTCTCTCAGTGGGCACGTAATCCGGTGATCCCAGAGGTTCTCGGCCAGCATTTCCTGCGGTATGGCGCTTGCCACACAGCCTGTGGTATCGATGTCGCACTCCGAATAGAGTGCTTCTTTCCAGAACCCCATCACGGGTATGCCGGGGCCCAGTTCACTCCGCGGTAGTTCAGGGGATCCTCGCAGCCGGCTTACCAACGCCTTTAAATCGACGCCAAAAAACGTCATGCCCTGTTCCACCATGCTCATCAGCATTATGGGATGGGCCCATACAGCTTCCACGACGACCTTTTTG
>NYYB01000174.1 GCA_002685755.1 Nitrospinota bacterium | reverse complement strand
CGATCTCCCTCGCGGGGCCGGGAGATCGGGGCAGGTCGGGGCTGTAGTGCTTTCCCGTGAGGGGTGCACCGTCTGGGAGAGGGCGCTTTCACTTGACTAGAGGTCATTTCATAACCTCTTTCGCGGAATCTTCGTCCGTCAAAGACCTTGATTTTATCGGCCTTCTCACAGGGGTGGAAACCTCGGGAATGGGTTATGAAATGACTTCTACTAATATGGGAGCCCGGGGCGGATTTTGCGCGTTTTTAAATACACCCACCCCAGCCCTCCCCCGGCGGGGGAGGGAGTTGTACGGGCAGTAGAGTCGGCAGTATTTTCCTTGACGGAAGCTACAGAGAGCCCTCTTTATGGGAGGGCACTACCTTGACGGAAGCGCTACCTCGCCCATGGAAACGCGGCACCCTGCAGGAGAGTGCTGACCCACAGGAGGGGAGTTAGCTCTAGCGGACCGGAAGAATTGCGGGTAGTGCTCCCAGCGGGAGTGCTGTGCGGGCGGAGGAATTGCGCAGAAATGATCGAAAATGTGGGTTGGCTCGCGGGCGGATCGATATTTTCGGGTTATCCCCCTCAGGCCCCCTCGGCCTCGAACAGGGCGTCGGTGAAGGCCTTGGCGTCGAAGGGGAGGAGGTCGTCCGTGCCCTCGCCGACGCCTATCCAGCGGACGGGGAGGCCGCTTTCGTGGACGGCGCCGATGAGGACGCCGCCCTTGGCGGAGCCGTCGAGTTTGGTGACGACGAGGCCTGTGACGCCTAGTGCGGGGCCGAATTCACGCACCTGGGCGAGGGCGTTCTGGCCGGAGGTGGCGTCGAGGACAAGAAGGATCTCGTGCGGGGCGCCGGGGAGCTGGCGCTCGGCAACGCGGCGGACTTTGATGAGTTCGTCCATGAGGTTTTTCTTGGTGTGGAGGCGGCCGGCGGTGTCGACGAGGAGGATATCGGCCCCGCGCGCGCGGGCGGAGGCGATAGCATCGAATACCACGGCGCCGGGGTCGGCGCCCTCCTTGTGGCGGACGATGTGGCATCCGCTTCGCTCCGCCCAGACCTCGACCTGTTCGCCAGCTGCAGCGCGGAAGGTGTCGGCGGCGGCGAACATGACTTTTCGCCCCTCAGCGGCGAGGCGGGAGGCAAGTTTGCCCGCCGTTGTTGTTTTTCCGGAGCCGTTGACGCCGACGAGGAAGACGATCTCGGGTTCGCCTTCGGGCGACCCTTCGCCCTTAGCGGGCGGAAACTGGGCCGGGTGCTCCATGAGTGAGAGCAGAATCGAGCGCACGCGCGTGCTCGGGCTCTCGCCCTCACCCTCGCCGCGACGGAGCGCCTCCATGACGGCCTCTACGGTGGTCGGGCCGATATCGGCCATATAGAGCGCCTCCTCGATGTCGTCGATAGACTCGGGATCGAGCCGAGATATGCCGGAAAGGACCACACCTAAGGTCGATGCGAGAGAAGCGCGGGTCTTGGACAGCCCCCGTCGGAGACCGCCCAGCCATCTCCGGGCGCCGCCACTTCCCGCATCTCCAATTTCGGAGGGAATATCCCCGGCCGTTTTCTTTTCGCCGAATCGAAGGACCATTCGATCCCCCTCTTTAGAGATGTTTCAAAGAAGAACCCCCGCAGCCGAATGTGCCGCGGGGGTTGGCAGTATTCTCAGCTCAATCGAAATCGCAAGGAGGGCCTAGGCGCTACCGGAATCCATCGCCGCAGCCACTTCCTCGCCTTCAGTGGCAACTTCCGCCTCGGCCACCTCTCGGCCGTCGGCGCGATTTTCGTTTTCATCAGCGCGATTCATTTTCACCGAAACAATGATGGACACGCCCTTCTCGCGCTGGGTCACGCCGTAGAGTCGGGTAGCGTAGGACATCGTCCGCTTGTTGTGGGTGATCAGAATGAACTGGCTCTTGTCTTCGAGCTCGGCGATTACGTCGCGAAACCGGCCCACGTTTGCATCGTCAAGAGTAGCGTCCACCTCGTCGAGGAGACAGAAGGGGCTCGGGCGAACGGAGAAGACCGAAAAGAGCAGCGCCAGCGCCGTCAGTGCCTTCTCGCCCGCCGAGAGGAGCATGATGTTCGCCGGACGCTTGCCCGGTGGCCGCACCTCGATGTCCACCCCCGTCTCAAGAGGGTCATTCGGGTCGATGAGGTACATGCGCGCCTCCCCACCTTGGAACAGGCGTCCGAAAATATCCGCGAATTGAGTGCTCACATGCTCGAAAGCCTCCAGGAAACGCCTTCTCGTCGTCTGGTTCAGCTTATCGATGGTTAAATGAAGGTCCTTAATGGACTTCTCTAGATCCTCCTGCTGCTCCTTGAGGAAGGAGTATTCTTGGTTGATCTCGTCGAACTCCTGGGCAGCCAGCGGATTCACAACACCCATCCGTGACAACCGCGTTCGAAGCATTTCGAGCCGGGTGGTGTGCTCATCGTAACTTGTGAGCTGCTCCTTATTTTCTTGGGCCAATGCGATTAGATCAAGGTCGAAATCGTTTCGCGCCGATTCGACCATCGAATTTCGCTGGACACGTAGGGTGGTCCGCCGCTCGGCCGCCTCGGAGAGACTTGACTGGATGCGTACAGCTTCATCCCGCATCTCCCGCAAAAGATTAGCCAGCTCTTCGTCGCGGGCACGAACATCGTCAACGACGCTGGAACGCTCCCCTTGCTCTGTCTCGAGCCCGGATTTCTCTCTCCTGAACCGATCAATTTCATCATGGCTCTGGGTGAGATTCAAATTCAGACTCTCGCGTTTTTGGCAAGAGTCCTCCTCCTCTTCCCTCCTTCGGGCCGCTCGAGAGATGTTCTGCTGAATCGCCTCCGCAACCCGGTTGAGCTCCGCTCGCAGGCCGGTGGCCTTCCCTTGTGCCTCGGACATCTGGACGCGCCTGTCGGAGACCTCCTCTTCCAGACGGGCGGCCTGCTCTCCTGCGCGAGTCTGTTCTTTCTCGATTTCCGCACTGCGGGTCTCGGCATCCCGCAAGACCGCCCCCACCCTGTCCGACTCTCTTTCCGCCTCCCGGCGGCCGACTTCGATCCGCTCCAGCTCTCCGCTCAGGTCCGAACACTGTGCGGCGAGAATATCGCAGCGCTCAACCGAAACCGATAGTTTTTCCTGGAATGAACGAAGGCCCCCTTCGACCTCGACGCGGGCCAGTTCCGCCCCGCGGACCTTCCGCTCTACCTGCACCGCCTCTTCCTGCGCTCGGCCAAGGGCCTGACGGCAATCCATCTCTTTTTCGGTGGCCCCGGCCAGCTTCGATTCCTGCCCGGCCGCCGAGAGTTTTAGCTCCTCGCGCCGACGTTTTCTTTCGAGAACACCCGCACCCGCATCGGAGATACTACCCCCTTCCGCGGCACCGGACGGCAACACCAACTCTCCCGCCAAGGTGACCCAGGTGATACCGTCCGGCCCTGAGCGCCACGCCTCATAAGCTGCGTCTAAATCCCGGGTAATTCCCACACCGGCAAGAAGCGATTCCATGAGCGAACGGTAATCGTCCGGAAAACCGACCAAATCGATGGCCCCGCCATCGACTCCGTCAAGACGCGGAATATAGGGCAATGTCAACCTTCGAGGAATGGCAGGAATGGCTAAACCCCTTCCTTTCCGACCCGAGGAAATCAGATTTTTAATCGCGGCAATGCTGGATTCGGAGTCCGACACCACCACACCCTTGAGCTTGGCTCCCAGCGCCGCCTCGATGGCTTTTTCATAGCGAGGCTCGACTTTCAGCACTTCCGATAATACATTCCGAACCTCCACACCCGCCACGCGAAATGCATCCGCCCCGCAGAACTCATTCGAATCCCCGTTTTCGAGGCTTTCGATCACTTGAAGCGAGGATCTGGATTCGACAAGCGCCTCTTTCGATGCCGCCACCGCCGCCTCGCATTCGCGAAGCATGACTTCCAGGCGGGATTTTTCAGCGTTGGCGCCTTCCAGTTCCAATTTTGCAGAGTCCACATCAACCGACAAACCGTTGAAGCGGACAGCAACGGATTCAGTCTCCTTTTGCACTTCATTGCGAATCTGAGTGGCCTCGGATAACTCCTTGTCCAAACGCTCAATTGACTCACGGATTGCCTCGCGCCGAGATTCACCCGATGCAATTCGCTCGCGGACATTACTAAGACTCTTGGATTCGCTTGTGTGGAGCTTCCGGATATCCGCTTCGGCCGCTTCCCATTTCGACAACTCTGACCGCAGTCCATTCAATTCATCCGAGCTTTCTTCGTACTTGAGACGAGCCGAATCGGCTTCCCGGGAAAGAGAAGCTTCACGGGCCACCAACTGTTCACGCTCTTCCTCGAGTTTCCGCGATTCCTCCTCCAAGGACTGCATTTCCTCTCGCCGCCGCTCATCCTCCCCGTCGAGTTCCACCAAGCGGCTTGAAAGCATTTCCAGTCGATTCTCGAGCCTCTGGAGATAACCTTCCACCTCTACCGCCCGGCGGCGCGTCTCAGCGAGTTCCTCGGAAAACTCAGCCACTTCGATTCGGCACTTTTCCCGTTCGGCCTCTCTCGCGGAAAATGCGGCGGAGTGAACCTCGTTTTGCTCATTGATTCGGGCGTACTCCCACTCGGCTGGTTCCAGATTGGCATCAAGGCGAAGCAGATCCAGACTTGAAATACAGATTTCCAGCTCATCAATTTCATTTTGGTACTCTTTGTGAAACGTGGCCTTACGAGCCTGACGGCGAAGAGAGCGAAGGCGGGTCTCTTTCTCGCTCATCACATCGGCCACACGCAGAAGATTTGCCTGCGCCAACTCCAGTTTCCGGAGAGCCTCGTTTCGCCGGCTTTTATACTTCATGATGCCAGCCGCCTCTTCGATAAACACACGGCGATCCATCGGCTTTGCGTTGACGAGTCCCTCGATACGCCCTTGCTCGATTATCGAGAAAGTATCCAGCGAGACCCCCGTATCGAGGAATAGATCGGTAATGTCCTTCAGCCGGCAAGGATTTCGATTAATGAGATATTCGCTCTCGCCCGATCGGTAAAGCCTCCGAGTGACGACGAGATCGTCGTAGTCCTTGAACTGGGGGGCTGTAACAACCCCTTTCAGATCCGAGACAGTCAAGGAAACTTCCGCCATTCCCAAGGGCTTTCGGTCTGCGCTGCCGCTGAAAATGAGGTCTTCCATTTTTTTGGCCCGGAGGTTCTTGGGCCCCTGCTCGCCCAGGACCCACCGGATAGCGTCGCTAACATTACTTTTTCCACAACCATTCGGCCCGACTATCGCCGTTAAATCCTCTCCGAATTCAATGACGGTTTTGTCCACAAAGGACTTGAACCCTAACATTTCGATACGCTTGAATTTCAAGTCATGATCCTCGACAGGCGACTGTGTATTATCAAAAAAATCAGGGCGGTAGGAGCATTCACGTTAACAGAATCCGCCCTGCGGCGCAAAGAGAAATTTAGTGGGTTGGACTCTTGCGGCTTTTTCGGGGCGGACCTTTTTTTCCCCTCACAAGAGCCGCGATGGACTCTTGGGCAGCGACCTGCTCCGCCTCTTTTTTGCTTTTGCCGGAGCCGATTCCCAGCACCTGCCCTCCGTGGCGCACCTCGACTTTGAATATCTTGTTGTGCTCAGGGCCGGATTCACTCTTTACGCGGTAGGCGGGAAGACGCTTTCCTAGCCGCTGAAGCTCCTGTTGCAACTGGCTTTTATAGTCCTCTGCCAGAACATCCGCCAAATTGTCATCCGCTCCTTTCCAAAGCCACGATTCCACCACTTCGGCGCACTGCGCAAAGCCTGCGTCCAAATATATCGCCCCCACGACCGCTTCCAGGGCATCAGCCATGATCGAGGGCTTCTGGCG
The DNA here is from genome assembly GCA_002685755.1 of Nitrospinota bacterium. Classification (GTDB taxonomy): domain Bacteria; phylum UBA8248; class UBA8248; order UBA8248; family UBA8248; genus UBA8248. The sequence continues at coordinate 6,799 of NYYB01000174.1, read as the reverse complement.
GCCGCCGGTCTTGAGCTCTCCCTTGCCAAGCCTCAGACAAGCGGCCAAGTCCATCTCGCGCGCGACTCTGGCCAAGGCGCGCCCACTGACCCTTTCTGATCGGCGACGCGTCAAAACCCCCTCATCCTCTTCTTTCGGCTCGGTCCAGAGCCGCATCGTGACAATCAACTGAAGGACGGCATCTCCCAGGAATTCAAGCCTTTCGTTATCTGCCTCGAGAGGAATGGCTTCCTGGGAAAAGGAACGGTGTGTAAGCGCCTGGAGGATGAGCCGGGGGTCCGAAAAATGATGGCCGAGCCGTTCTTCAAGCTCTCGGATCGGACGAGAGAGAATTTCTTTTTTTCTGGAAGAACGCCCTGCGCCTTTCGCCCGCCGAGGCTTAGGCGACTTCCGCTTCGGGCTTGCGGAAGAGGATCGATGCGTTCGTCCCGCCGAATCCGAAGGAGTTCGTAATGGCACAGCGGATGTCCGCCTTACGGGGCTGGTTGGGAACGTAATCCAGATCGCATTCCGGATCAGGGGTATCTTGGTTGATGGTGGGCGGTACAGTCCCGTTCTGAATAGAGAGAATCGTGAAGATCGATTCGATGCCCCCGGCCGCTCCAAGCAGATGGCCGGTCATCGATTTGGTCGAGCTAACCGGAATATTGTAAGCCTTCTCACCAAAGGTGCGCTTGATCGCTACAGTCTCGAGCTTATCGCCGCCGGGCGTGGAAGTTCCGTGAGCGTTGATGTAGTGGACATCATCGATGCTGATACCCGCGTCTTGCATGGCCATTTCCATGGACCTGGCGGCCCCTTCGCCATCGGGAGAGGGAGAGGTGATATGGTATGCATCGGCGCTTAGACCGTAACCCGACACTTCGGCGTAAATTTTAGCTCCCCTTTCGGCAGCATGCTCGTAACGCTCAAGGATCAGCACTCCGGACCCTTCACCCATCACAAACCCGTTCCGGTCGGCATCGAATGGCCTACTGGCGCGTTCGGGGTCTTCGTTCCAGGTGCTCAGGGCTTTCATTGCGCAAAATCCGCCCATGGCGAGTTCCGTGATGCAGGATTCGCCCCCCCCCGACACCATGACGTCGGCAATTCCGCGCTGGATAAATTTCATCGCATCGCCGATGGCATGGTTGCTCGACGCGCAAGCCGTCACCGTGCAGGTGTTCGGCCCTTTGAGGCCCCAACGCATGGACACCTGGCCGGCCGCCAGATTGGCCAGCAGCATCGGGATAAAAAACGGGCTCAGCCTTTTTGGCCCCTTTTCCTCAAGGATATCCTTGTGTTTCTCAATGGCCGGCAAGCCGCCCAGCCCTACTCCGATGACAGCGCCGTAGCGGGATGCGATATCTTCTTCTGGCTTCTTCAATCCTGCATCGTCAAAAGCCATTTTTGTGGCGGCCAATACGAACTGGATGAAAGTGTCCATCTTCTTGATTTCTTTTCGCTCGATATAATCTTCCGGATTAAAGTCCTTCACCTCTCCAGAAATCTGCGAAGGCAGGCGCTCTGAGTTGAACCGGGTCACCGGACCGATTCCCGATTTCCCCGTCATCAACGCGTCCCAGTTTTCCTGAAGGCCCACTCCGAGGGGGGTGATCAAACCCATGCCGGTAACAACAACGCGAATATCCTTGGACACTTTCCACATTCTCCAGTCCAAAAATTAGCCGAGGTTAAAAAGCCCACTACTTCTCATTCGGCCTAGAAGTCATTTCATAACCCATTTCCGAGGTTTCCACCCCCGTGAGAAGGCCGATAAAATCAAGGCCTTTGACGGACGAAGATTCCGCGAAAGAGGTTATGAAATGACCTCTAGCCATTTTCCTCGATGTAGGAGACGGCGTCTTGAACCGTGGCGATTTTTTCGGCAGCCTCGTCGGGAATTTCGAGACCGAATTTTTCTTCAAAAGCCATGACAAGTTCAACTGTATCGAGAGAATCCGCCCCCAGATCGTTTATGAATGATGCCTCCGAAACCACCTTGTCGGCGTTCACGCTCAACTGCTCTACAATGATTTCCTTCACTCTCTCTTCAACGTTTTCCGCCACAAATCTTCCTCCCTGGCGAGATTTCACATTCCCCGGATACCCGCATAAACTGAACGGCTCCATTCAGCTTCAAGGCTCCGGGCCGGTGAACCCTGACAATTATTCCATATTCCCACACCGGTTAACTCAGGCCGGCGACTTTCGACAATGTTTTCTCCAAACTCTCCGAATCCTCGACGTTGAAAACAGGGACTTCCCTGACGATTCTCTTGTTGAGTCCCGAAAGGACCCTTCCGGGGCCCACCTCGATAAAAGCGCTAATGTTCTCCCGCTCGGCGGAGCGAACCGAATCCTCCCACCGGACGGCGGCTCGCACCTGCTTTTTAAGGAGTTCTCGGGCTTCTTCAGAGTCTATGACAGGTTGGCTGGTCACATTGGAGTAGACCGGAATCGTCAACTCAGAGAAACTCACCGACTCGAGAACTTCGCGCATCCGCCGGCCCGCCTCCTCGAGCAGGGAGCTGTGGAACGGTGCTCCGACCGGCAACATCACCGCCTTGCGCACTCCCCGGTCCTTGGCCAGAGAAACCGCCGCCTCCACCGCATCCTGCTCGCCAGAGATGACAATCTGGCCAGGCGCATTATAGTTGGCGACTTCGACGACGCCGCTCGCTTCCCGGCATATCGCCTCTACAACCTCGCGATCGAGGCCGAGCAGAGCCGCCATGGCGCCACCGCTCTCCGGAACGGTGCTGTGCATGAACCTACCGCGCTCCTTCACCAGGCAAAGCGCGGTGGGGAAATCCATTGCCCCCGCCGCGAGCAGCGCGGAGTACTCGCCCAGGCTATGACCCATCGCCAGAGACGGATTAACGCCATTTTCCACGAGCAGCGTGCAGGCGATATAACTATGCACCATGATTGCGGGTTGTGTGTTCGATGTCAGCGTCAATTTCTCTTTGGGCCCCTCAAAACTGAGCTTGGCGATATCCCACCCGAGAATATCGTTTGCCTGCTCGTAAACCTCGCGGGCGAAAGGATAGCGGTTGTAAAAATCCTTCCCCATGCCCACGTGCTGAGAGCCCTGACCCGGAAACAGAAAAGCGATTCGAGAGGAACTCAATTCAACCTCCAGAAACCTAAAACACTCCACCTGCACCCATAGTACGAGCGCGAGTCGGGCCGGTAATTGTTGTAGAGACAGTTTTCGAGGGCGGACTTAGCGGAAGATGGGTTCCGTCTACGTTTACCATTCGACCAGCGCGGCGCCCCATGTGAGTCCACCGCCGAAAGCGGCCATCAGTACATTGTCTCCGTGCCTGATCTTCCCCTCCTTTACCCATTCGTCCAGGGCGACAGGAATCGTGGCGGAAGACATATTACCATATTTATCAATCGTAATGACGACCTTGTCCCTGTCCAACTCCAATCGCTTGGCCACCGCATCGATGATTCGGATATTCGCCTGATGCGGGATAAACACATCGATATCATCAACCGTCATATCGTTTTTTTCCAGGACTTCCTTGCAAACGTCGGTGAAATGACGGACAGCCGTCTTGAACGTTTCCTGGCCCTTCATCTTCAGCGTGCGCTCATTCGATTCGGTTTCCTCGGGGGTCATCGGGGGGAGTTTCGTGCCGCCGCCCATGATTACGATCTTGTCCGCGTCGTGGCCGTCGCTGTAGATATAGGAGTCGATAAGACCTTTCTCCCCGTTTTCCGCAGGCCCCATGACCACCGCCCCGGCACCGTCCCCCCAGAGCACACAGGTTCCCCGGTCGCTCCAGTCGACAGTGCGGGTCATAAGGTCCACCGACACCACCAGAATATTTTTCATGAGGCCCGAACGAATATAAGCGTCCCCCATCTGGAGGCCATACACAAAACCCGAACATGCAGCGTTGAGGTCGAAAGCCGCCGCACGCTCCGCCCCTATCTCGGCCTGAAGCCAACAAGCCGTCGAGGGACACAAGGAGTCCGGGGTCAGTGTGGTCACGACGATCAAATCGATGTCTTTGGGGTACATCCCGGCCGCCTCAAGTGCGTTTTTGCTAGCGGGTATCGATATATCGGAGGCCGCGGCCTTGGGGGGAGCAACCCTGCGTTCTCTGATGCCGGTGCGTTCGAAAATCCATTCATCAGTGGTATCGACAATTTTTTCCAGGTCCTGGTTCGTAAGCACTTTTTCGGGGACGTATGAACCTGTCCCCAAAATGACGGAATGGGTCATAGTCAGCACCTGGTTTGGGCGGGATTGCTTTTATTTCTTAATCAGGTTCGTTTCGTCTTCGCCGGAAGGCTCATCACCTGCGGCGGGTTGGTCCGACGAACCTCCCTGGAAAATTCCCTCTCGAATCTGACTCCAAAGACGCCAGCCGGCCTCGGTGCTTCGTTGGACAGAAAGATGCCTGTCGATTTCACCCTCAATCTTACCGGTTAACTGCTTTTCCACCAACCGTGAAGTCGCCTTCAGGGCGTTCTTGACCGCTTTGGGGTTGCTCCGCCCGTGGCCGATAGTGCATAGACCGTCGAGTCCCAGCAGCGGGGCAGCGCCATACTCGGAATAATCCGTCCTTTTGCGCATGGATTTCAAGCCGTTCTGTAAGAACATATACCCGATTTTACTCCGGACAGAGTGGGTGACCTCCTCCCGGAGAAGGGTGGTGAGCATTTCGCTCAAGCTTTCGCTTACTTTCAGCGCCACATTTCCCGAGAAACCGTCGCATACGATGACATCCACGGAACCCTGAAAAATGGTGCTTCCTTCGACATTTCCCATGAAATTCAGATCGCTTTTGGAGAATAGTTCGTGGGCGGACCTGATAGCATCGGTTCCTTTTGAGTCCTCGCCGCCGACATTCAGCAGGCCGACAGTCGGCTTGGTTACTTCCAGCGCAAGTTCGGAATAGATTTGACCCATGACACCGAACTGAAAAAGATGCTGCGCCTTTGGAACCAGATTGGCCCCGACATCGAGCATGATGCAAAAACCCTTCAGAGTGGGAATCAGCGCCGCTATCGCCGGTCTCAATACCCCCTTCATTCGCCGGAGGACATGAAGAGAGACGGCAAACGCACCACCCGTATCGCCGGCGCTGAATACCGCCGACGCATCGCCTTTCTTGACCGCCTCGGCGGCCACCCGCATCGAAGAGTTCGGTTTGGATTTAAGGGCCCGCGACGGGGACTCTCCCATTTCGATAATCTGCTCCGCACCGCGAATTTCCAGCGGGAGACCGCGGGCGCCCAGCCGGGAAAGCTCAGAATCAATCCTTTCCGGAATTCCGGTCAGAATGGTCTCGATACCCAATTCCTGGTAGGCGAGAACCGCTCCCTCGACGACTGCCGATGGGGCGTTATCTCCGCCCATGGCATCCACTGCGATTTTCATTGGTTCACCCTTGGGAAGGGCCCTCAGGCTTCTTTGACGGCAAGGACTTTTTGTCCTTTGTAGAAACCACAAGCCGTGCAAACGCGATGCGGCAATACAGGGGTCTCGCAGTTCGAACACACCGATACGGCCGGCTTCGCCACCTTCCAGTGCGTTCTCCGCTTGCGCCCCCGGGTCTGGGAGTGGCGAGTTTTTGGCAGTGCCATTTCAAAATGCCTCCTGTAATTAAATCCAAAATAAAACCGGCAATCGTTTACAATTGATAGCAGTTGCTGTCAGCTTTCGACTTTTCCCCACTCTTTCAAACCGGTCCAACGTGGATCGCCCTCCATTTCCGAGCCAACCCCCTCGCCCACCCGAAGGCGGCGGCATAGGTCAGGGTCCTCACCCTTGCACTTATCCGGGCACTGGGGCTGCATTGGAATGGCCAAGCCTAACTGGTCCCGAAGCGGATTCAACAGATCCACCCCGTCATTTTCAATATAGTACACTTCGAGATCCCGCCCCCCCAGTTCAACCTCATCTCCCGAGCAAGTTTCTTCGGGATAGGCGGGCTGAAAATAAACCGTCAACTCCTCTTCGACGGGAAATTTCATCTGGGCGAGCCCGAGATGGTATTCCACCAAGAAAGAACCGAGCACCCGTCCACCGAAAACCGCTTCTTGGTCCCCCGTTCGCTCCAAAGTTCCTTCCAATCTCACGCCGGATAGAGGGGGCCAGTTCCCGCCATCCACATCCAACAGGTCTGCCTTCACCTCAATCCCGATTTTCAGCCCTTCCTCAGGGATATGGTCAAGGGAGTATTTCAAGTCATCATTCATGATTTTCTTCCCGGATGCCACCTGGGAGCAAAATCGGGAAAAATGCCTCCTGAGGCCAGCAAACAAAGTGGACTATAGGGATCATTCTGGGGCTGTGTCAATCTAAAATTCGGGAAATCCCGGGAGGATTCGGCACCATAAACAATTGATTATTAACATATTGTGGGTTCATTCCGAGAGGAGCTCAATTAACCGCCCTTCCCGCACCCCGCCTGTGGAAACGCGGAGGGAAAATTGGCCGGCCCATCTGAGGACCTCCCGGAGGACAACGAGACCGGCCAAGGCGACATCCTCACGGCCCGGCTCAAAACCCGGCAACGAGCGGCGCCCCGCCATATCCAGGGCAGCGAATTTTCCAGCCCAGTCCTCGATTTCACCCAGGCCGAGGATGGCTCCGTTGATCCCCAAATCCCCGGCGTAGCCCTCGCGGATGAACCAAGCGAGCGCGACCGCCCCGCCGCACCCGATCAGGTGGAGATCGGCCACCTCCTCCGCGTCCATGGGAACGGTCCCCAACATGGCGCGGATATCATCGGCACAAGAAACTACCTGCGACGGTGGGGTGGGGATATCCCGGAGATATCTCTCGGATAGG
>NYYB01000070.1 GCA_002685755.1 Nitrospinota bacterium | reverse complement strand
GCTTTGCTGAAGGGTGATGTTCTGGACGTTGTTGATCCGCGTGAGATACTCGAGGAACCATCGGCGAGTCAAGCCGTATCCCGCGGAGAAGTTGAGGTCGCTTCTTCCGCTTTGGGGGTCTCTTCCCCGGCTCCGCTTGCGCCTCCAGGTGCGGTCCAGTCCGAGATACCAGTTTCTTCCCCCTTCGAGGAGAAGGCCGGTCGTTTGCTCGTCGATTTCATGTTCGTAAGGGTCGTAGATTGCTTCGTGGGTGAAGCGAATCAAGGAAATCGGCCTGGATTGAATGTCCAGCACGACATCTCCGAAAGGCCGCCGAGGATTGGCGCTCAGGTTTTGCTCCCGCCGGGCTTCGGCGATATCGGCGGACTGCGTAAGGCTGGCGGTGAATAGCTGGCGCGTCTCGAAGCCCTCGCCCGTTTTCAGCTTAGTTAGCACGCGGTTAACGATTCCGTAGGAGACGGTGTTCTGATCGTTGAAAGCGTCCACATTGTCGATGGGGATGATGAGCTTTCGGTCCCTCGAGTCCATGGCGGGTGCGTAGGAATAAGTCGTTTGGAACGAAAGGATATGTTTGAAGTCCCGGAAAGGCCCGAATCCGCCGTTGTAAACACGGCTGAAGCGCGGACCGGCGACGCCGAGGGAGGAGAACCATATCTCCCGCGAGAGGGGCGATTGTTTTTGGTCGTCTCGGCTGGGGTTGCCCGGTACATCGGGGGTGCGTTTTTGGTCCGTCCAGTAGGTGTACCGCAGGCCGAAGTTGGCGGTGACCCCGAGCCAGGGAACGGTTTGAACCGGCAGGGACACCGAAGGGGCCGCGTCGAAGCGCTGCAGAACGGTCGTTTTTTTATTCTGGACCCGGTAGAAGGAGGTGGCCGATGATCCGAGGCTATAGCGAAATTCGCTTGATCCAATCTGGGACTGGCTTACATCTAAGGTGATGTGGGGAAATTTTTGAAATAAATCGCCGTCGTTTTCCCGGAGCCCCTCACGGCGCCTCATGGCGACGCGAAGGCTGCCGGGAATCCCCTTTAGGTTGGGGGTGAGTTCCAGGCGCGTGTCGGTGTCCTGGCGGACGCGATCGTTGAGATTCCTCTCGAGGGAGCGGTCATCGTTTTTCCGGGAGGCGAAGTCCGTCACGGCGCTGAAACCCCAACCGCCCGGCAGCGAGGAGATGTGACTGCTCTTGATGTCCCAAAGGGTGGTTTTTTCGAGCTTGTCCTTGAAGTAGGTGGTGTTGAATTGGCCGGCGGTATCCTTGCTCAAGATGTATCGATACTCGCCGAGGTAGCGGGAGCCTCGTTTTTCATAATAATCGACCCCGAAGGTCGCGTCAGACCATTTGTTGATGGCCCAGAAAAATCGGGGAGAGAATTCAAGACCGTTTCTGTTGGCGTATCCGATGGTGGGAATGAGGAACCCCGTCTCCCGCTTCGACTTGATCGGAAAGATTGCATAGGGAAGGGCCGCCGCCGGGACCCCCCGAAGGGAGAGCAGGGGGGCTTGAAGGTGGGCATATCCCTCGATCTGAAAGGTGGATTTCCTGGAGTGGAATGCCCAGTCGGGCTTGTCGCCCTCGCAGGTGGTGAATGTGCCGTCGATGACCTCGTAGCGATCCACGGAGATGCGCCGGACGACGTTGCCGGTAATGTAGTAGGTGGCGCCGAGGTAGCCCTTGGCGTCGTAGATTACAAGCCTTTCGCTGTCGAGGTTGAAATCGATCCGGCTGCCGACGATACGGTCGTTGCCGGCCTGAAAGATGATGTTTCCGGTGGCGACGGCGTCTCGCGTTTCGGTTTGCACTTCGATGTGGTCGGCCTGAACGCGCTTCCCCAAAAAACGAAGGTCGGCGAATCCGCGGCCGATGACGCGTTTGCGCTCCCTGTCTTCAAGGAGTTCGTCGGCCGAAATGGCCGCGGCGGCGGTGGAGTCCCGCAGAAAACGGAGTTCCTTGTCGGGGGCCGATTCCTTGGGCCGCGGCGCGAAGCCCAGCGAAGGCGTCTGGCCCCCTCCCCGCTCCTGGGCCGCGGCGGGGGGGAGTGTAGCCGCCCAAATAAAGCAGGCAAGCAACCCGGAAAAAAGCGGGCACAAAAAAAACAAGGTCGATCTCAACGGGTAGCGGCTCATTCTTCCTTGGGCCGATCGGGGCGGACGGCGGAGGGGCGAATTACAGTCCGCCGTCTGAGGTTTTTCAGATGAAATTACGGGTAAATTATGCCTTCTCCGAGCGGAGTTGGCAATGAATCGCCCTCTAGCCGGAATCTGCTTCCAACGGCTCGGGGGCGGCGGCTGTTTTTCCGAGCCTTCGGGCCCGCCTGAGGTGGAGTAAAGGCCCCGAGACTGTGTAGGCCGAGATGACGACAAAGGCGACGACCTGGGGGACGGCCGCGGCAACGAATAGCGCCAGCACGGCGCCGACCAGCACGCGGAAAGGTCTCTGAAGCCGGCCTCCCAGATCCTTGAAGCTGGTGTAGCGAACCGTGCTCACCATCAGGAAGGCGAGTGTGTAGGCCATGATCGCCAGCAGGTAGGACGAGGGTCCCTGGAGGGTGTCCGGGGCGAGGCGGCCGAGTTCGTAGTGCTCGGCGAGAAAGACCCACGAGGCTATCATGCCGGCGGCCGCGGGGGTGGGCAGCCCCCTGAAGTCGGCTGTCGGCCCCAAGGTCTGGGTGAAGGCGTTGAAGCGCGCCAGGCGAAGGGCCGAGCAGGCAGCGAAAATGAAAACCGCCAGCCAGCCGATTCGCCCAAACGGGGCCAGCGCCCAGTTGTAGATGAGGATGGCCGGTGCGATCCCGAACGCCGCGAAGTCGCAAAGCGAGTCGTACTGGATCCCGAAAGGGCTCGAGGATTTCGTCAGGCGGGCGACCGCGCCGTCCAGCCCGTCGAACACGATTGAGACGAGGATGGCCAGCGAGGCCCACCAGAAATCCATCTGAATCGCCGCGATGATGGCGTAGAAGCCGGCGAAAAGGCTCCCCGTGGTAAAGAGGTTCGGAAGCAGGTAAATGCCGCGCTTGAGATGGGGGCGGCGGCGGCGCTTTCTTCTCCGGCGGCCCCGCTCGAGCTTCGTTCTGATTTTATCCTTGAATTGGTCTTGCAACTGCGGTTTCTCCTCCACGGACCCGATCGCCCTTGGCGACCAGTACCTCGTAGCCGGGCGGCAGATAGAGATCGGTGCGGGAGCCGAACTGAATCAGCCCAAGGCGTTCGCCCCTGGCCAGGGTGTAGCCCTTCCCGCGCCAACTGACGATGCGCCGGGCGATGAGCCCCGCGATTTGGACCACGCGGAAATTCTCTCCCGAATCGGTCTGAATGTCGATAGCGTTTTGCTCGTTCACTCGGGCGGCCTCCTGGTTGAAAGCCGCGAGAAACCGGCCCGGCCGGTAGTCCGTCGCCTCGATGGTCCCGGCCACGGGAGATCGGTTGATGTGAACGTCGTAGACGGAGAGGAAAATCCCCACCATTTTCCCGCCCCCGGGGGCGTTTTCGACGGTGATGACCCGGCCGTCGGCCGGCGAGGAGACGGCGCCGGGCCCGGAGGGCGGCTGGCGCTCGGGGTCCCTGAAAAATCCGATGACACAAACGGCCAAGGCGAAGAAAAAAACCGCCCAGCTCGTCCCTCCCATCAGATACGAGGCAGTCCCCATTAGGAGGAGGCCGATGGAGTAGCCCCAGCCCTCGCGCGCGACGGGAATTCGCCAGGCAGATTCTTGCGGCGGCATTGTCAGTTTTTGAGGCCCTTGAGGGTCTTGGCTCCGCGGCTGAGGCCTACCTTGCCGGTTCGAGCGATTTCCTTGATGCCGTAAGGGCGGAGGAGTTCGAGCATGGCCCCGATTTTTCCCTCGTCCCCGGTCACTTCGATGATCAAGGCGTCGTTTGATATGTCGATGGTGCGGGCTCGGAAAATCTCGACGATCTGAAGCACCTCGGAGCGCTTGTCCTTTGGCGCCGAGACCTTGATGAGGACGAGTTCACGCTCGGCGGTCTCCTTATCGTCCAGTTCGAGGACCTTGATCGTGTCGATGAGCTTGCTGAGCTGCTTGCGGATTTGTTCGAGAATATTGATGTCTCCGCTCGTCACCAGCGTGATGCGCGAGACGCTCGGGTCCTGGGTAACTCCCACGCAGAGACTGTCGATGTTATATCCCCGGGCGCTGAACAGACTGGCCACCTTGGCGAGGACGCCGAATTTGTTCTCGACGAGGACGGCGAACGTGTGTATTTCTTCGTCGCCGTTGTTTTGATCGTTATTGGGCATCAGGCCAGGGGCTCCCATTCGTCTGTCATTTCGTCAAAGGGCAGGGCGATCATACCGGTTCGGGCCATGTTGGAGATGCCGTACCGCTCGAGGGCCTTGATTAGTATCCGCGTTTTATGGTCGTTTCCGCTCGCCTCGAGGGTCACAGTGTTGTCTGTAATGTTGACAATATTGGCTCCGAAGGCGTTAGCGATTTGGAGCACCTCGGTGCGCTTATCGGCGTCGGCCGACACGGTCGCCAGGACAAGCTCGCGCGTGACGGAGCGATTGTATTGGAGTTGCTCCACCTCGAGCACATCGTAGAGTTTGCGAAGCTGGTGGGCGATTTGCTCGAGCGTTTCCTCCTCGCCGAAGGCGACGATGACGATCCGCGTGGCTTCGGGGTTTTCGGTCGGTCCGGCCGCGATGCTCTCGATGTTATAGCCTCGCCGCGCGAACAGTCCCGAGACGTGCGAGAGAACCCCCGCGTGATTGTTCACCAGAATCGAAAATACCTGTCTCATGTCAATTTTTCCGTGGATTGGGGCCCCAACTGCATCTCATGGTTTCCGGCGCCGGAGGGCACCATCGGCCAAACGTTCTCCTCCTGATTCACGTGAAAGTTCATGACGACGGGCCCGTCGATTTCGGCCGCCTGCTCAAGGGTGCTCCGCACCTGATCCACGTCTTTTACATCAAATCCCCGGACGCCGTAGCCCTCGGCTATTTTGGCGAAGTCCGGGCTCTTCGGAAAGTGGACATGAGAGTAACGCTTCTCGAAGAAGAGTTCCTGCCACTGCCGAACCATCCCGAGATAGTTGTTGTTCAGAATAGCGATTTTGACGGGGATGTTATAGGTGGCGGCCGTCGCCAACTCGACCAGACTCATCGAGAAACTGCCGTCCCCGTCGATGAGCCAGACCTCCCTGTCGGGCCGGCCCACCTTGGCTCCGATTGACGCGGGGAGGCCGAAGCCCATCGTGCCCAGGCCGCCGGAGGACACCCACGAGTTCGGCTCGTTGAAGCGAAGGTACTGGGCGGCCCACATCTGGTGTTGTCCGACGCCCGAGATATAAGTGCCCTCGCCCTCGGAGACTTCCTGGATTTGCTCGATCACGTACTGGGGCTTGATTGACCCGTCCCAGTCATATTGAAGGGGATAGTCGCGCTTCCAGGCTTCGACTTTACCGAGCCACGCCTGGCGGTCCTTTTTCCTCGCCTGGGTGTTGAGTAGCGCAAGGACATCCCGTACATCAGCCAGGATGGGAATGTCGGTTTCGACCCGCTTGCCGAGCTCGGCCGCGTCGATATCGACGTGAACGATGGTGGCGCCGGGAGCGAACTCCGCGACTTTGCCCGTCACGCGATCATCGAACCGCCCACCGAGGTTGATCAGCAGGTCGCATTCGCAAAGGGCCATATTGGCGTAGGCGGTGCCGTGCATCCCCGGCATCCCGAGGAAGAGGGGATCAGAGCCCGGAAAGCCGCCCATGCCGAGCAGGGTATTGATGACGGGGATTTCCGCACTCCGGGCGAACTCGGCGAGTTCGGCGGCGGCGCCGCCCTTGATGATTCCCGCGCCCGCTATGATGACGGGTTTTTCGGAGCGTTCGAGTTCCTCCAGAAGGCGTTCGATGGCCTTCGTGTCGGGTTCGGGAATCCTGAAAACGGGCTCCGCGGAGAGGGCGGTTTCCGTTTTTTCAAGGGGATTGTATTCCGTCATGGCCACCTGAACGTCTTTGGGGAAATCGATGACCACCGGCCCCGGCCGGCCCGTCGTCGCAACGCGGACGGCCTCGCGGACGACGCCCTGAAGCTCGCGCACATCCTTGACCAGCCAGTTGTGCTTGGTTACCGGAATGGAGCATCCGTAGGTGTCGGCCTCCTGAAAGGCGTCGGTTCCGATGGTGGGGGTGGCGACCTGTCCGGTGATGGCGACGATGGGGCTCGAGTCCATCTGCGCGTTGCACAGGCCGGTGATGGTGTTGGTCGCGCCGGGGCCCGAGGTCGTGATGACGGCGGCCACCTTGCCGCTGACGCGGGCGTATCCGTCGGCCATGTGGGTGGCCCCCTGCTCGTGCCGCGTGAGGATATGGGGGAACTCGGATTTCATGATCTCGTCGTAGAAGGGCATGATCGCTCCGCCGGGGATGCCGAAGGCGATTTCCACGCCATTGGCTTTGAGTTCCTCGATGACGATTTGAGAGCCGGAGAGCTCCACGGGCGGTTCCTCCTAATTATCCGGCAGGGCGCTGAGCCTGCCTTTTGGTTTTTTCTTTCTTGGGTCATTCAGGATCATGTCCCTGTTCGCGCCGCCCGCCGGGACCATCGGGAAAACCAACTCGTCGGGGTCCACTTTCACGTCAAGGATGAACGGGCCCGGCGTTTTGATCATCTCCTGGATGGCCGGGCGCAGGTCGCATCGGTCCTCGATGTGAAGTCCCTTGGCGCCGTAGGCGGCGGCAAGCTGGACATAGTCGGGGCCCACTTCAAGGCCGACCTCGCTGAAGCGGCGGTCCATGAATAAATCCTGCCACTGGCGCACCATTCCGAGGCCGTAGTTGTTCAGGATGAACACCTTGACGGGAATTCCGTACTGAACCGTCGTGGCCATCTCCTGGAGCACCATCTGAAAGCTGCCGTCCCCGGCGATGTCGATCACAAGCTTGTCGGGCCGCGCCAGGGAGGCGCCGATCGCCGCCGGGAAACCGAAGCCCATGGTTCCGAGTCCGCCTGAGGAAATAAAATGTCTCGGAAAGGAGACCTGAAGGTACTGGGCGGCCCACATCTGATGTTGGCCGACCTCGGTGGTGAAGATGGCATCTCCTCCGGCTTCCTCGCTGAGGGTAAGGATGGCTTCCTGGGGCTTGATGGGCCCCCCCTCGGCGGCCTCGAACGTCAGGGGAAAATCCTCCTTGAACCGATCGACGCGTTTATGCCAAAGGGTGCGTTTTTGCCTTTTGACGAGTTTGTTGATCTCGCGGAGCACCTGCTTGGCGTCGCCTACGACGGGAATTTCCACCGGAAGGTTCTTGCCGATTGCGGTGGGGTCGATATCGATGTGAATGATCTTGGCTTTGGTCGCGAATTCGGAGACTTTTCCCGTCACGCGGTCGTCGAAGCGGGCGCCCACGGCGATCAGGAGGTCGCATTCGTCCACGGCCATGTTGGCGTAGGCGGTTCCGTGCATGCCCAGCATGCCGAGCGAGAGTTTATTTTCGCTCGGGAAGGCGCCCGCGCCGAGGAGGGTCCAGGTGACCGGGATATCGGCCGCCGTGGCGAGTTTTTCGACCTCCTTGCTGGCATCGGCGTGAATGACCCCGCCGCCCACGTAGAGGACCGGTTTTTTGGCCTCCTTGATGGCTTCGGCGACCCGCTTGATCTGCCGGGGGTGGCCCTTGGTCCTGGGTTTGTAGCCCCGGATGTCCACCTCGCCCTCGGGAACCTGAAACGGCGCCTCGCCGAGAAGGATGTCCTTGGGCAGATCGATGAGGACGGGGCCGGGCCGGCCCGTCCGCGCGATGTGGAAAGCCTCGCGGATCGAGGGAGCGAGATCCGCCATGTTTTTGATCAGGTAGTTGTGCTTGGTGACCGTCCGCGTCATCCCGACGATATCGGCTTCCTGGAATGCGTCGTTTCCGACCACCGAGGTGGAGACCTGGCCTGTCAGGCAGACGATCGGAATCGAGTCCATGTAGGCGTCGGTGATTCCGGTGATGAGATTGGTGGCGCCGGGCCCCGATGTCGTGAGGCAGACGCCGACCCCGCCGCTTGCGCGGGCGTAGCCCTCGGCCATGTGCGCTGCGCACTGCTCGTGCCGGGTGAGCACGTGTTTGATTTTCGAGCGCTCGAGGAAAAGGTCCAGAAGGGTGAGAAGAACGGCCCCCGGGTGACCGAAGATGAACTCCACGCCCTCGAGTCCGAGGCAGCGGTAGATGATCTCGGCGCCCGAGAGTGTTTTGCTTCTGAGATTAGTGGGGGTGCTGGACTTAGCGGTCACGGCCAAAGCTCCTCAACCGAAGCGGGCGCGCCGCTCTCGGCGAATTGGGTTGATCCGAAAAAAATTGTTTCGAGGTAAAAATCTAAATCAGGGGGAGGCGCGTTGAAGCGCACCGCCCCCTCCTTACGACAGACTTTTTTACCTGGGAAACAACTATCGGATACATTAGGCCGCAACCCCTGTTTCGATAGGACCGGAACTGGCAAGAACCCGGGTCAGCCCGGCGATATCCTAATATGAGTGGCCGCCGCTCAATCCGGCGGCTGGACTTCGCCGAAAACGGCTGAACTATAGGCCAGTTTTCGATACGAGGTCAAGGGCTAAAGTGTTGATCTTGCTTTCCAACTGTTCTTTTCGTCCGGAACTTGGCCGGGCTTTAGCTGTTCTTGAACTGGAGTTTGGTCAATTTTTCCTTGACCGAGAGTTTCTCCTTTTTTAACTGTTTGATCTGGGATTCTTCCCGATCGGAAGGGAATCTGAGTTCTTCGAGAGTCGAGATTTTTTCCTTGAGGTGGGCGTGTTCGGCCTTGAGGCGCTGGAGTTCGTCCGGCTCGACAGTCACCTCTTGATGTTGGCCGTTTTCCTCCGCTGCGGTCATACAATACCCTCCAATAAACAATAGGTTACAAGAAAAAAGGATAGATTAGCGCGGTGATAATCCCGAAGATGTCCTCCCCCCCCGGGCCCATTTCTAAACCTAAGGAATTGCCCCCGTCCGGTCAACCTCACCCCCACATCGTTTCGGCCCTGGGCCTCCTCCCGTAGATTGGCTCAAGGCCGGGGGGAGCGTCCGGCCGGCCTTCACTCGTATCTCGCCAGGCGAGGCGGGCGACTCCTTCGGGTGCGATGCTCAGGTCCCAATATAGAACCTCGGCGCGGTTTTTGCTTTCCGCGATGTTCGCCAGCCGGTCATTTTCTCCCGAAACAATCAATATATCTCCCTTGCCGGGAAGGGGGATTTCACTGAAAGGGCCCACCCGATCCTTCTCAACGCGCAGGACGCCCGGTTCCTCGTTTCGGTAATTTGGCTTAAATAGAGCCGAGAAAAGTTCTTCATGCCGCGCATCGCGGCAAGTGAGAATCCAGCCGGGCGCCTCGCGGCCTTCGGCAAGCCATCCTCTCAGGGCCGTGTCCGCCAGCGCGTCGAACGAAGGTATCCCGTAGAGGGGACATCCCCAACCCATGGAAAGGCCCTTGAGGGTCGAAAGACCAATCCGAAGGCCGGTGAACGATCCGGGGCCGATAGCGGCCGTGACGGCGAGGATAGATTCTCCGGGGACCCGGGTTTCCGTCATCAGACTCTCTATCGCGGGGAGAAGAACGCGCGAGGTGCGCACCTTTTCGGGCAGGATTTTCACGTGGGTCTCACCGCTCGCGGGGGAAAAGAGAGCCAGTCCGCCCCTGGGAAAGGATGTGTCCACCGCGAGGAGCCATTCATTGCCGGGGGGCGATAGGTTTTTTGAAAGAGCGGCCATCCGTTGACTCAATCTCCATTTTTTTTCGATAGATGGTAGGAGAGGAGTTCGAGTTCGCTGCCTAGATCTACATTTTTGATCCATACGCTTTTGGGCGCGAAGACCTGAGTCGGTGCGAAATTGAGAATGCCTCTGACGCCGGCTTCCGCCAGCCGCGTAACCACACCCTGCGCCGCCTCGCTC
>NYYB01000069.1 GCA_002685755.1 Nitrospinota bacterium | reverse complement strand
CCTCCGCTCCGCCGTAGCCCCGGCTGATGGCGGCGGGGGTGATTCCGGCCTCAATCAGCCGCGATATGACCCAGACCACGGCCGAGGTCTTGCCGGTTCCGCCGAGGGTGAGGTTGCCCACCGAGATTACGGGAGTGGACGGGGCTGCGGCCACCCCCAGGCCCGTTTCATAGAGCGTCCGTCGGAGACGCATGACATCCCCGTAGAGCCATCCGGCCGGGGCCAGGGCCGCGAGCGCTCCACGTGCCCATAGGGGCGCGCTCGGGTCTCCCTCCAGGGCCTTGATGATGCTCCCCCGCCCACTCACGACTTCTCCTCGCCCTCGTCCCCGCCCCGGGAATCCAATACCCCGAGCAGAAATTCCGAGGCCCGCTCGGCGGCGCCACGGTTTGCCATCACCAGCTCCTTCGCCGAAGCGCCCGCCGTATCCCGCGTGGCCCGGTCGCTAAGCCAAGGAAAGAGCGCGCCGGCCAGCCCTTCGGCGCTCTCCACCCGGACGGCTCCTTCCACTCGCAGCAGATCGCCCGCCACTTCCGCGAAATTGTCCATGTGAGGGCCAAAGACAACGGGAACGCCCCACCGCGCAGCTTCGATGGGATTTTGCCCCCCATGGGGGATGAGAGAGCCACCGATGAACGCCGCCGTACCGCATGCGTAGGCCTCCGCCAACTCACCCATCCTGTCGAGAAGAACGACCTGCCCGCCGCCGCTTCCGCTCCTGCTACTGCTTCCGCTCCCGCCCCCGATTTCGCTCCACCGAACCGGGTCGAGCCCGCCCCGCCGAAGCTCGGCCTCGACCTCCTCCAGACGCGGCAAATGGCGCGGCGCGATCAACGCGCCCAGGCGCTTGAACCGCTCTCTAAGGGTATGAACCGCGCCGGTCAATCCAGTCATTTCTCCCGGATGGGTGCTTCCGGCGACGATGATCGGGTCCGCTCCGGCGAGGCCGAATTTTTTCTTCAAATCCTCCTGGCTACCGCTCAACCGCGGCGCCGGCGCGTCGAATTTGATGTTCCCGGCCGCGAACACTCCCGGCGCCCCCAGGGAGCTGTAGCGCTTGGCGTCTGCCTCCCCGCGCGCGGCGACCCCGGCCAGTTTCTTCAGAACCGGGGCGAAAAGGAAACGCAGTCGGGTATAGCCCCGAAGGGATTTTTCGGAAAGCCGCCCGTTGACCACACATACCGGCAGGCCTCCGCGCGCGGCTTCCCATACCAGATTGGGCCAAAGCTCGGTTTCGATAATGGCGATTCCGCCGGGCCCGATTCGCCGGAGAGCGCTCCGCACCGCGTGAGGATAGTCAAAGGGAAGGTAGAAAACATGCTCCACGCCATCGATTTTACCGGCTTCCTCGCGGCCAGCTTCGGTGACCGTTGAAAGAACGATGCGAAGCCCGGGGCGCTTTTTCAGGAGCTCGGGTACAAGAGCGGCGGCGACGCCGACCTCGCCCACCGAGACCGCATGCAGCCAAACCCTGCCTCCCTCGCCCGCCGGGGGCAGCTGGCGCACGAGGCCCAGGCGCTCTCCCGTACTGGTCAGCGAGTGGCCGCGCGTCCAAGCGTGAATGATGTAGTAAACCGCGATAAAGGGGGAGCCAAGGAAAATCGCCGCGTTGTAGAAAACGAGGGCCAGGGTGTCCATTATTCCCCGCCGGGCCGAATCGAGGCCCGAGCCGCCTCGTTCGCCGCCAGAATGCGGAGTTCAAGCTCCTTGCGGTGGGTTTCGAGCGCCGCATCGTCAATCGAGGGTGGAACAATCAGCGGTTCCCCGTAGGAAATAACGACTTTCGAAAACGGAAGCGGAATGATCGTCTTGTCCCAGGTCGGAAGGCGGGCGCACCGGGAAGCGGCGAAACCCGCCGGATAAATCGGCAGGCCCGTCAGCGAGCCAAGGAAAATCACTCCCGGCTTGACCTTCTCCGGAGGTCCGTTCGGACCGTCCGGCGTGAAGATTGGAAAAACCCCGTCCCCCGCCAAACGGGCCAATTGCCGCAGGGCCGAGGCGCCGCCCTTGTTTCGCCCGTCCATCCTTCCCGAGGAACCCCGGACGCTCCGGCCCCCGAGATGGGCCATGACGCGGGCGAGAAGCTCGCCGTCCGAACTTCGGCTGACCAGGCTCGCCCACGGAAAACCCGTGGAGAAATGAGGAGCGATTCCAACATGGTGATGCCAGAAAGCGCCAATAGATACATTTCTGGGAGGGTCATTGAAGCCTCTATGAACCTCGGGTTGAAGAGAAACCGCCCTGACGGTGGCGTAAATAGCCCGCAACAGGCCCGCGATGCCGGCCGCCCCGAGGCGGGTGAGAAGCGGAGCATGGGGATCGCACCCCCGGCCATCATACGGCGATGAGTCCGGAGTCCTCTCTCCTTCGTTCACGAAGCGCCCTCCAACACCCGAATAATTTCCGAGGCCCCGCGCTCGTAGGGGTTGGGCCCCCCGAGCGATTCGCGAATTTCCCCAAACGCACTTGTTTGACTCTCCCGCGCGGCGGGATCGGCCAGCAACGGGCCCAGCGCGGCGGCGATTCGCTCTCCCCTGACCTGCCCCTGATAAAGCTCCGGGACAACCTCCCGGCCCGCGAGGAGATTGACGAGGCTGATGTAATCCACCTGAAGGAGAAAGTATTTCGTCAGCATATAGGTGAAAAAATCTCCCATATAACAAACGCTCATCGGCGTGCCGAGGAGACCGCACTCGAGCGTAGCCGTTCCGCTAGCGACCGCGGCGGCGTCTGCCGCCCGGATAACCTCATGCTGGAGGCCACGGACGACACGGACACCGCCGCCGCCCGAAGGAAGGCGGCTTCGAACCGCTCCCTCGGGAAGCGCCTCGGCCTCCGAGACGAGGAAGAGGGTGCCCGGGAACCTCTCACTCAGCGGACCGGCGGAATCGACCATCGAACCTAGAAGGCGCTCAATCTCCCGGCGGCGGCTTCCCGGCAGGAAAGCCACCACACGCGCATCACCGGGAATCCCAAGCGAGGCGCGAGCCGCCTCCCTCGAGGGGGCCTCCTGAAGCGCGAAAGCCACCGGATTCCCGATAAATTCCGCCGCCCCGCCCTCCTGGCGAAAAAGACCCGGCTCGAAGGGGTAGATCGTCAAGATCAAATCGAAGATTTCAGCGATGGTTCGGGCGCGCCCGCCGCGCCAGGCCCATACCTGAGGCGGAATAAAATAAATTAACCGGGGAGGACGAGGGAGTTTTCCGAGTGATTTGGCAAGGGAGAGATTGAAACCGGGATAGTCCACCAGAACGACGGCCTCGGGGCGCTCCTCCCGGACCCGGGCGATCAGATCGCACTTGATGCGGTAAAGCGCCGGAATGACCCTGGGGACATCCCCGAATCCAATCACATCCAGCGGGCCGGAATCGTGGATAATCTCGGCGCCGGCCCCGCGCATTTCCTCACCGCCCATGCCGAAAGCGCTGACGCCGAAGAACTCCCGCGAAATGGCCCGGATAAGTCTGGCCGCGTGAAGATCGCCCGATGGCTCTCCGGCGACGATCATCAGCCGGGGGTTGCCGGTGATCATTTTTCCTCGTCGCTACGCCACCCCGCCAGAATGATACCGGCGGCGTCGGCGTCCCTGACAAGTGTGTCCTTGTCGACCAAAAAGGTGGCTCCCGCCTCGACGATCAGGGCCGAGGCACCTCCTTCACGCGCGGCCTGGAGCGTTCCGGGACCCACGGCCGGGATGTCGTAGCGAGGGTCCTGGTCAGGGCGTGCAACCTTGCACACTATGGCCTCCTTTCCCGCAAGGGCGCACCCGCGCCGGATGGTCTCGTCGGTCCCCTCGATGGCCTCGACCGCGATGACGGCGCCTTTTTTCACAACGATCGTCTGGCCAATATCAAGACGGGCCACCTCGCGCGCCATACGGAAAGCGTAGCGAACTTCGTCGAGATCGGAATCGTTCAGATTTTTTTTACCTAGCGTTCCTTCGGGTGCGAGAAGGTGGCCGAGAAACTCGGTCTGGGGGATGATTTCGAGATCGTTTTTTTCGGCGAACTCGATTATGGCATCCATGATGGTCACATCCGCCATATTCTTGGCCCGGTAAATGAAACGAAGCGCTTCGAGATCGAACTTGAGTCCCTGGAAGAGCAGGTTTTTCTCCACCTTGCCCGCGAAACCGACGCGGCGGACACCCTCGGTTTTAAGAAAAGCGAGAATCTTCTTCGGCTGGGCGGGAGAAACCTGGATGGAGGTGGTGACGAGATTCTCGGGAAATTCACACGCGCCGGGCGAAAGAGCCACCGCAACGATTTCGTATCCATTTTCCCGGGCTCCGCGGGCGAATTCAACCGCGAGGGAGCCGGTTCCGGCGATGAGGCCAATCCGCTCGCGGGGTCTGGACATCCTCGGAAGAGATCAAATAGAGGCTGGAGCGGGCACGTCGAGCATCTGGAGAACACGGAGCGCCACATCCAGAGACCGGAGCTCTCTCTCGATGTCTTCGATCACTTCGCCCTTCTCGGCGGCCGACAGGAAATTCCTGAGTTCCAGTTTCAGGGGGTTGTCCTTGTGAACGAAAAGACGCTCCACCTGGGTTTGCTCGCTGTACTTCAGTTCTTCGCGGGAAAGGCTTCGTTCGCTGGAGGCTTGCCGGTGAATCCGAAGCTCCTGATCGGCATAATCGAGCCGAATGAAGGCATCGGGCTGAGAGATGGAAAGCTGGCGAATCTTATGTTGAGTGATTCGGCTGGCGGTGAGGCTGGCGATGCACCCGCCGGAGAACTGAAGCTGGACGTTGGCCACATCGTCGCGTTCGCTCACGACAATGGCGCCGGTCGCCGAAAGGGACACCACTTCCTCGTCAACCAGCTGGAGAATGATATCCAGGTCGTGAATCATCAGATCGAGGACAACGCCGTCGTTTCTGGCGCGCGAAACGAAAGGCCCAAGCCGCCGGCACTCGATCAACATCGGTTCCCGGACAATCTTGCCAAGTTCCTGAACCGCTCCGTTGAAACGCTCTACGTGACCGATATGAAGAACACACTTTTTTTCGAAGGCGACTTTGAACAACTCGCGGGCTTCCTCGACACTGTTGCAAATGGGCTTTTCGACGAGAACGTGAATCCCGTTTTCAAGGAACATTCTGGAGACATTGTAATGGTATGCGGTGGGAACGGCGACGATGACCGCATCGACTTTGCCGACAAGCTCCTCGGCGCTGGAATAGGATTCAGCGCCGAACTTATCGGCCAACTCGCGAACGCGGGTCTGATCGAGATCCGCCAAGGCGGCGAGGTTGGGATCCACCAACTCTCCCAGCGCGGCGACGTGGTAACTCCCCATGTGGCCGACTCCGGCCACTCCTACACGCAACACACCCATCAGGAATCTCTCTTTTTCGGGCGATTATCGACCGACACTATACCCCGCCCCGGTAAACACCTCTTTCTGAAACCTTGAGAAAGTCTACCACGGTTTTGATCTCGCGTCCCACAGGCAACTCGGCCTCGATTTTCCCGATGGCCTCCTCGACCGTTTTCGACTCCTGGAAAAGGATTCGATAGGCCCGCTTAAGGTGGCCTCGGATTTCGGCCGTCACCCCCATCCGCCTGAGACCGATAGTATTGAGCCCCCGCACCTCGGGAGGATTACCGTCGGTTTTCGTATAAGGGAGTACATCCTTCCTGACGGCGGTCGGTCCGATCAAGATCACGCCGTCCCCGATACGGACAAATTGATGAATCGCGGTAAATCCCGCGATGAAAGCGTCGCTGCCTATTTCAATGTGGCCGCTCAAGGCGGTCGAATTGGTCAAAATCACCCTGTCGCCCAACAGGCAATCGTGCGCGACATGGGCCTGCATCATCAGATAGCATTCCTCGCCAACCCGGGTGACGCCGCCCTCCTTGAACGAACGATTGATAGTGGCCCCCTCGCGAACCACCGTATTGGCCCC
Organism: Nitrospinota bacterium; assembly: GCA_002685755.1. Classification (GTDB taxonomy): domain Bacteria; phylum UBA8248; class UBA8248; order UBA8248; family UBA8248; genus UBA8248. The sequence goes on along the minus strand of NYYB01000069.1, from coordinate 10,833 downwards.
GACCTCGACACGGCCGCCCTCGCCCTCCAGAGCAGTATACTGCGCCTCGGTGCCGATGATCGCGCCGGGAAAAATCCTGCAGCCGGGTCCGATCTCGGCCGGCCCCTCAATGACCGCATTGGCGCCCACCTGGCAACCGTCCCCCATCCGGACGTCTGCGCCGATAACTGCTCCAGGGCCGACGCTGACTCCCTCGCCGACATATGCGCCGGAGTCGATCGAGGTGGACGGGTGAATTTCACTCACGATGAATTTTGAGGCGCTGTGACATAGGCGGTAAGCACGGCTTCAACGGCCGCTTCCCCATCCACTGTTATGGTGCTTCCCACTTTCCAGAGAGGCCCCCGCTGGCGAATCAGTTTCACCTCGATACGAAGTTGATCGCCCGGAACGACCGCCCGGCGGAATTTCGCCTGCTCGATTCCGGCAAAAAGGAAATCGGACCCGGGATCGGCGTGATTACCCCCGAATATGCAAAGCAAAGCCGCCTGAGCCATCGCCTCAATCATCAAAACGCCGGGCATGACAGGCCGATCCGGAAAGTGTCCCGTAAAAAAAGGCTCGTTATGCGAAACATTTTTTATGGCGACCAGCGAAACGGCCTCGGTATCGAGTTCAAGCACCCGGTCGATGAGCAGCATCGGGAATCGGTGCGGGAGCAGCCGGAGAATATCTTCTGTGGTCAACAAGTTTCGGTATCCTCCAATTTTTCCTCAACATTTCGAAGACGCCGGGAGATTTCCGGCAGGCGGGAGTAGACGACCATCCGGCGCCGCGCCTCGGAAATTTCGACCGCGGGGGCGTCAAGGTAAATTTTTCCGCCCTCCAGGCTCTTCGAAATCCCCGACATCGCTCCGAAAATCGCGCCATCTCCGATCTCGACGTGATCGGCGACTCCCACCCGGCCGCCCATGATGACACCCCGCCCGAGTGTGACGCTCCCCGAAATTCCCGTCTGGCTGGCGATGAGGCTCCCTTCGCCGATTGTTACGTTGTGCGCGACTTGTACGAGGTTGTCGATCTTGACTCCCCGCTTGATTCGGGTCTCGCCGATTGAGGCGCGATCCACAACCGAGCAGGCGCCGATCTCCACATCGTCCTCTATGACGACGGTTCCCGTTTGAGGAAATTTCACCACTCCGCCGCTGCCGTCGGGAACATAGCCAAATCCATCTGAGGCAATAATCGCCCCGGCGTGCAGAACGACTCTGGCGCCCAAAGTAGCCCCTGGGTACAAAACGCAATTGGGATGGATAATACAGTCCGGCCCCAGATTCACTCCCTCGCCTATTCGTGCGCCGGCCCCAATGTGGCACCCGTTCCCGATGTCCGCCTCGGGACCGATAGATGCCGCCGGACCGACGGAGACGCCCGATCCGACCTTGGCCTTCTCGTCGATGATGGCCGATGGATGAATTCCAGGAACGAAGGGTTTGGGGGGGCGAAGAAGAGCTATGGCGCGGGCGAATCCCAATTTGGGATTTTCACAGCGAATGGCCGGGCGGCCAGGGTCGATGCCCGAAGGAACGATCAAGGCACCCGCTTCGGTCGGTTCCTTCAGTTGCCGTTCGGATTCGGCATAACTCAGAGAATCCGGCGAAGCTACGGCGAAATCGGCGACATCCCGCACATCGAAGTCCCCGCCGCCGATAAGTTCTCCCCCGATTTTCTCAGCGATCTCCGCGAGACGCATCTCATTTCTTCTTTTTATCGTAGAGCTTAATCACCTGGTCGGTAATGTCCACGGTTTTTTTCGCGAACATGACGCCGCCAATCGTTTTGTCGATGACGATATCGTAGTTTCCTTTCCGGGATATTTCCTGCACCACTTCGCGGATTTGCTTGATGAGATCGTTCGTCAGTTTCCGTTGGCGGCTCGACAATTCCCTGCGGCTATCCTGAACCAAACGCTTGAGTTCATCCTCATTGCGGGCGAATACCCGCTTTCGATTGCGGAGGTCCTTATTTTTCCGATCACGCTCCTCGGACCTCCATATGGGTCCCTTTTGTTGAATTTCGAGTTGGAGGTCCCTGATTTGTTTCACCACTGCTTCAAGGTTTTTCCGCTTTTCGATGAGTTTTTCTCCAAGTCGTTTTTTTTCTCTCTGCAGCGTCGCACGCGCTTTCCGGCCAGCCTTTGATTCGGCAACCGCCTTTTGCACATCCACCACCCCCACCCGGAACTCCGCCGAATACGCGGGACTTATGCCAAGAGTCAGGAAAAAAAACCCAACCATCGAAATGCCTGCCAGTAAACGATTCACATCAACACCCCTCCCTTCCCAAAAAATTCAAGAGCTCGTTTAGAACGAGGAGCCGATCCCGAAATGCACCTCGCGTGGACGCTCGCCCGATTTTTTGTCCAGTTTGTAGCCGACATCGAGCCGCAAGGGCCCAAGCGGCGTGATTACCCTGATCCCGATGCCGGCCCCGTACCGCAGGTCGGATAAATCGTATGCGTTGTGCGTCTCCCAAACGTTGCCTGCGTCGAAGAAAGCGACCAACCGCGTCGGACCGACAAAGGGGTGCACCAACTCCGTGGACAACAACCCTGTCGAGAGGCCGCCGATTGCTTCTCCCGACCGATCCACCGGGCCCAGATCGTCGCGATCAAAACCCCGAATCGACCGGCGGCCTTGTAGGAAAAGGCGCCGGAAGGCGGGCAAAGAGCCTTTAAAAGCATCCGTGTAGCGGGCTTCCACGCGATAGGAGCATACAAGCTTTTTCAAAAACCGGTTGCGCAATTTATCGCCAATATTAAAATACTGCCTTAAATCCGTCCGAAAGAAAGCGACATCAATATCACCGCCCAAAGGCCCACCCGCAATCGAAGGAGCCACCGTAAACAGAGTCCCTTTATCGGGGAAAAAGCGGCTGTTCCGAGTATCGAAAACAAGTGATGGGATCAATTTGCTCTCAAGAAGAGTATCTCCTTCAATGTCGATAATATCCTGAAGCGCTACCGCGGAGACATTTGTAATTTTCGATGTAGAAAGCTCGTAGGAAAGATAGGCCGTCAAATCGTCGGTAAGGGATTTTCCGAAATTGATCCTCCCGCCCTGGCGAAAGTTGTCGAATGTCGAGAATTCATCCTCGACGATGAATACATCCCCTCCCAGGGAAAAGTCCCGATCCTGAAAATTAGGATTATTGAAGGATGCCACTGCCAACTGGGACGAACCGGAGATACTTCCGTTCAAACTCATCCGGTAGCCACGTCCAAAAAGGTTATCCTCTCGAATCGAAGCCGTTAATATTCCCCCCTCGCGGCTATTAAAACCAAAACCCGCGCCTATGGAGCCCGTCGGCCTCTCGTCCAACGATATATCGATATCGAGAATGTCGCTGCTGCCGGGACGGCGGTTTTCCACCACTTTCACGTCCCCGAAGTAGTTGAGCCGGTTAAGGCGGCGTCGGGTGGTGGTCAGACCCTTCGAGTCGTAGAGAGCTCCCTCCGTGACGCGGACCTCCCGGCGAATGACGTTCTCGCGGGTGCGAGTATTTCCTTTGACGGTGACCTTCCCGATATATACCCGGCGGCCCTTCTTGACGTTGTAAATAATACTGACCGTCTTCTTTTCATCGTCGGCGCGGGTGGATGGCTGAACGTCCGCAAAGGCGTAACCGCGCGCAGCGAAAGCGTCGGAGATGTCCTGGGTGTCTTGAATCATAGAACCGCGGTTAAAGACTTCGCCTGGAAAAAGCCGGAACTTATTCTTGATCTCCTCGGGGGGGATAACGTCTTCACCCCCCCGGATTTCGAGCTCTCCAATTTTATACTGAAATCCCTCGCTGATAGAGATGACAATGTTCAATTTCCCGCGGTCGCGGTCTTCCTTAACGATCGGCTGGCCGACCTGGGCCTTGAAATATCCGCGCGATTGGTAGAGAAGACGAATCCGGAGAAGATCTTTTTCCAACTCGTCTTCCTTGAATATCCCCGATTCGGTGATAAACGACCAAAAACCCGCCTCGTCGGTATCCATGGCCGCGAGGATGTCTTTCCTCGAAATACGTTCGTTTCCGCGAAAAGTTATCGTCTCGATCTCGACGCTTTCGCCTTCGTTGATCATCAGAGTGATATCGACGGTGTTCCGGGTCCCCTCTTTCAGGACGGCTTCCACCCGCGCGAAATAATATCCGTCCTCCTGGTAAAGCTTGCGGATATTGCGGACCGTCTCCTTGATCGTCGCCTCGTTGATGATGGTCTGGGCCTTGACGGTCAAGGTCTCGCGAATTTTTTCTTCCTCGATATTGATGTTGCCCCGAAATTCAATTTTCCGGATGGTGGGTTTTTCGGTCACGTGGTAGATGACGCGAAGTCCGCCCTCGAAGGAGTCGACATCCACCTTCACGTCCCGGAAAAAACCCAAGCCGTAGATGGTGCGTACATCCTCGCGAATTTGTTCGACGAGCTCGATGTTGGTGTAGGCCTTGCCCTCGGCTATCTTGATATAGAAAAGGACCGTGGAACGATCAACGCGTTTGTTGCCGTGAATTTCAACTGCCTTGATCGAAATGGCCGGAGAAGGAGCCTGCGCCACATCGTACGAACCTTGCGCCGGGACGCTTCGGGCGGAGAAAGCGAGACACAAAAAGGATATGCAAACGCAAACCACCGTCCTCGCCGCATTTGCCATGAATGACTCCCTGCGCGGTGAAGTGGCTTATTTAAAATATCCAGGAGGCGGTATCAGGCATCCTGGATGCTGAATACTTCGGAATCTTCCTTGGCCTCGAAAACCAGCTCATCGCCGGCGAGCTTGACCAAAATAACACCTGCGTCGGTGAACTTGCCGCGGAGGACTTCCTCGCTGAGAGTGTCCTCTATATGCCTCTGAATTACGCGGCGAAGCGGCCGGGCTCCGTAGGCGGGGTCGTATCCCTCTTTGCTCACCCAGTCCTTGGCCTCTTCGGTCAACTCCAGGCGCAGTTCCTTATCGGCCAGGGTCTCGTTCACTTTGGCGATCTCGATATCAACGATCCTGAGAATGTTGTCGTTAGTGAGAGGACTGAAGATCACCACATCGTCGATGCGATTCAAAAACTCGGGGTTAAACGTCCTCTTCAGCTCATTGCGAATATTGTCCTTGACCCTCTCGAAGCCTTTCCCCGCGTCCTCTTTCTGGAACCCGAGGGAGGTTCCCTTTTCGATGGAGCGCGCCGCCAGATTAGACGTCATGATGATGATCGTATTCTTGAAATCGATGAGCCGCCCGTAGCTGTCCGTGAGAGCGCCGTCGTCCATCACCTGAAGAAGAAGGTGGTAAACGTCGGGGTGCGCTTTTTCGATTTCATCCAGCAGGATCACCGAATAGGGCTTGCGGCGGACGCGCTCGGTGAGCTGTCCGCCTTCCTCGTAGCCCACATATCCCGGAGGCGCGCCGGTCAGGCGCGAAACGTTGAACCGCTCCATGTACTCACTCATATCGATACGGATGAGAGCCGAAGGGTCGCCGAACATGAATTCGGCGAGCACGCGGGCCATCTCGGTCTTGCCCACGCCCGTTGGGCCCAGGAACAAAAAGCTGCCAATCGGGCGCATGGGGTTTTTCAGACCCGCCCGGGAGCGGCGAACGGCCTTTGTGAGAAGGCGGGTGCCCTCCTCCTGGCCAATGATTTTGCTGTTGAGCTCCTCTTCCATCCTGAGGAGTTTATCGTTCTCCACTTCCCCGATGCGCTGCAAGGGAATTCCCGTCATCCGGCTGACAACAAAGGCGACATCATCCTCGGTAACCAGCGCCTCCTCGTCGGACTGCTCGGCCTCCCATTCGGATTTGAGCTCCTCGAGACGGCCACGGTCATTTTCTTCCTGATCGCGAAGCTCGACCGCCTTCTCGAAATCCTGATTCTCGATCATGTCTTTCTTGAGGCGAATCGTATCGTCGATTTTCCGCTGAAGCTCGCGGATCGAGGACGGGAAGGTCTCCTTCGCAAGGCGCACCTTGCTGCAGGCCTCGTCGATAACATCGATGGCCTTGTCGGGCAGGTAGCGGTCCGAGACGTACTGAGAGGACAGCTTCACCGCCGAGACGATTGCATCGTCCACGATGCGGGCTTTGTGATGCTTTTCGTACTTGTCCTTGAGTCCGCGCAGGATGCTCACGGCATCGTCGTTCGAGGGCGGCTCCACCATGATGGACTGAAAACGTCTCTCGAGCGCGCCGTTTTTCTCGATGTACTTGCGATACTCATCGAGTGTGGTCGCACCGATGCACTGAACCTCGCCCCGGCTCAGGGCGGGTTTAAGCATATTCGATGCGTCGATGGAACCCTCGGCGGCGCCGGCGCCGACGAGGGTGTGCAATTCATCGATGAAGATAATCACGTCCTGGCTCTGGGTGATTTCCTTCATGATCGCCTTGAGACGAGCCTCGAACTGGCCGCGGTACTTGGTCCCGGCAACGAGGGCCCCCAGGTCAAGCGCGACCACCCGCTTTCCGTAGAGGATTTGAGGAACCTCCTTGGCAATGATGAGTTGAGAAAGGCCTTCGACGATAGCCGTCTTTCCAACCCCGGGCTCGCCGATCAGGACGGGGTTATTCTTCGTCCGCCGGGCGAGAATCTGTATCACCCGCTCAATCTCATCGTTTCGGCCGATTACCGGGTCGAGCTTGCCCTCCTCGGCCAGTTCGGTCAGATCGCGGCCAAACTCATCGAGAGCGGGGGTCTTGCTCTTGTCCCTCGAGCGTGTGGCGACGGGCTCTCTAAGCAGGTTGATCGTCTGCTCGCGGGTCTGCTGGAGCTTGACGCCAAAGCTTCCCAGTATCTTCGCCGCCAGGCCGTCTTTCTCGCGGACGATCCCCAACAGCAGATGTTCGGTGCCGATATAGTTGTGGCCCATGAGGCGCGCTTCTTCGACGGCATACTCGAGGACTTTTTTCGCCTTCGGCGTGAAGGGAATATCGCCCTCGACCGGACCGCTCGTGCTCTTGGGCAGATTTCGTTCGAGTTCAAGACGCAATTGCTTGGGGTCCACTCCCAGTTTCTGAAGAACCGCGATTGCGATGCCGCCACCATCTTTCAATACACCCAGAAGAATGTGCTCGGTTCCCAAATACTCGTGCCGGTAATTATCCGCTTCCTCTCTGGCGAGGATGATGACTTTACGGGCGCGCTCCGTGAAACGCTTAAACATACGGCCCTCCCTGCGAGACCTTGTTACTTGGCGTCGATCCGACCATCCGCCATGACGGCTTGACGATCCATCCTCCCGGCGATTTCGGCATTATGCGTAGCCACGAGGAATGTCACACCGTCAGAGTGATTGATCTCCTTCATTAATTCGAAGATTAAGCTCGCCGCACCGGAATCCAAATTGCCAGTCGGTTCATCGGCCAAAACCAGTGAAGGCCGATTCACCAAGGCTCTTGCGATAGCCACTCTTTGCTGCTCGCCACCCGAAAGCTCAGAGGGACGATGATGAATTCTCTCTTTTAATCCTACCCTGTCGAGGAGGTGGCCGGCCCGGCCTTCGACCTCCCGGCGGGACTCCCCACCCAACATCCCGGGTACCATAACATTTTCCAGAGCAGAAAACTCCGGAAGGAGGTGATGAAACTGAAAGATAAAGCCGATTTCACGATTTCGAAACAATGCCAATTCCGCATCCGAAAGCCCGGACAGGCTTCTGTTTTTATACCGGATTTCTCCGCTGGTGGGGCGCTCCAAGGTCCCCAGGACGTGGAGCAACGTACTTTTTCCGGCTCCCGAGGCGCCCGTGACGGCTACTATTTCTCCGGCACGAATCTCCAGGTCCACCCCCCTGAGCACCCGGACCGAGTCTCCGCCCATGCGGTAGGATTTTTCAAGGGTGCACACGGACACAATAGCTTCTTTATTATCAAACACTTGATCTATGGCGGTCGCCTCCTCGGAGATATGCTCAACCATAGCGCAGTATTTCCACCGGGTCGACGCGAGAAGCTCTCCAGGCGGGGTACAAAGTCGCTAAAAGACTGATTATAAAGGCTCCCATCGCCATAATCGAAATATCCTGAGCGGTCATATAAACCGGGAGACGGCTAATATGGTAGACACTGGCCGGTAGTATGTCCAGACCGAAATAAACTTCGAGAAAATCCTCCACCACCCCCAAATTCCAACCCAAAACCAGCCCACCCAGCGTCCCCAGAACGGCCCCGGCAAACCCCATTGTCGCCCCCTGGAAGAAGAAAATCCGTAAAATCACTCCCCGGGTGGCGCCCATCGATTTCAAAATCGCGATCTCGCGGCTCTTCTCCATCACCACCATGATGAGCGAGCCGATGATATTGAACGCGGCCACCACGATGACCAGAAGGAGCAGAATCGTCATCGTCGTCTTCTCGGTCTTGAGGGCCGAGAAAAGATTCCGGTTCATCGTCTGCCAGGAGCGCACCCAGTACGGATACGGTAGCGACTCCTGGAGCCGCCGGGCCACCCGCTCGGCCGCGAAAATATTCGACACCCGGAGGTGAACGCCCGTCACTCCTTTGCCCAGGCCAAAGAATTTTTGGCCCTGCTTCAGGGAGATGATGGCTAGGCCCGAGTCGTATTGATAAAACCCGCTCCTGAAAACTCCGGACACTTGGAAGTTCTTCGATCGGGGCAGCATTCCCATCGGGGTAACCTCGCCGACGGGGCTGATGATGGTGACATTTTCCCCAAGCTCTACTCCGAGGGATGAAGCCAGCTCGGCCCCGAGAATCACCCCCGGCGGAGCGCCGCCGCCCGCCAGGCTATTGAGCGATCCGGCGCGCATGTAATTACGCAGGTCGGTGACCTTTTCCTCCCGGGCGGGGTCGATTCCCCGCACCACCGCGCCCATGACCGAGCCCCGCGACGAAAGCATCGCCTGGCCGTAGACAAACGGGGCCGCCGCGACGACCTGGGTTTCTTTCTTCACCCTGTCCAAAACGTCGCCCCATTTGTTCAGGGAAGCCGACCCCGCCTCCACGATAACCACATGGCTTTGGGTGCCGAGTATCTTGGTGCGCAGCTCGCGCTCGAACCCCGTCATCACGCCCACGACGACAATCAGCGTGGCGACACCGAGGGCGACGCCCAGGACGGATATCCAGGTGGTCAGGGAGATAAAGGCGGTTTTCTTCCTCGAGCGCAGGTGCCGCATCCCGATATAGAGTTCGACCGGAATCCGCACGGCTAGTCCTGCATCTTCCTGAGAAGAGGAAAGAGGATCACGTCGCGGATCGACTGCGAGTCGGTCAGGAGCATGATCAGGCGATCGATGCCGATTCCCTCGCCCGCAGTGGGCGGCAGGCCGTACTCCAAGGCCCTGAGGTAATCCCAGTCCACCTCGTGGGCCTCCTCGTCGCCCGCCTCGAGGGCCGCCGCCTGCGCCTCGAAGCGCGCTCTCTGGTCATCGGGGTCGTTCAATTCGGTGTAGGCGTTGGCTATCTCCCGGCCGGCGATGATGAGCTCGAAGCGCTCGACCGTTTCGAGGTCGTCCTCCCGGCTCTTCGAAAGGGGCGAGAGCGCCCGCGGGAAGTCGTAGATAAACGTCGGCTGGCGGAGCTTGGGCTCCACCGTCTCCTCGAAGAGATATTCAAGCAGGTGGACATGAGCCATCTCGTCGGGAATCGGGTAGCCCGTCCGCGCCGCCAGGGCGCGAGCGTGGGTCCGGGCCGCCTCTTCGCTTTCGAGCACTTCGGGGGGCGCCTCCCCGAGTTCGACGATGGCCTCGCGCCATTCATGCCGCGCCCAAGGGGCGGCGAAGGATATCTCCTCGCCGCCGTAGGTCACATCGCGGCCACCGGCGATTTCCTCGGCGATGCCACCGATCATCTCCTCGGTGAGGTCCATCAGATCGTTATAGTCGGCATAGGCCATATAGAACTCGACCATCGTGAACTCGGGATTATGCTGGATGGATATCCCCTCGTTCCGGAAATTGCGGTTGACCTCATAAACCCGGTCGATGCCGCCGACGACGAGGCGCTTGAGATAGAGCTCGGGCGCCACCCTGAGGAAAAGGTCCATGTCGAGGGTGTTGTGGTGGGTGACGAAAGGCCGCGCCGTCGCGCCCCCGGCGATGGACTGCATCATCGGCGTCTCCACCTCGAGGAACCCCCGCTCGTCGAGAAACCGGCGCATGAGCTGGATCATCCGCGAGCGTTTCTTGAATATCCCGATCACGTCCGGATTCGCGATCAGGTCCACATACCGCTGGCGATAGCGAAGCTCGACGTTCTGAAGGCCGTGCCATTTTTCGGGCAAGGGATGCATGTTCTTCGTAAGCAGATGTATCCTCCGTACCCAGACGGAAAGCTCTCCCGTGCGGGTTTTGAAAATGCCCCCCTCGCAGCCCGCGATGTCGCCGATGTCGAGCTCCTTGGCGGCGGCGAATTTCTCCTCGCCCAGCTCGTTCATCCGGATGAAAAGCTGAATCCGCCCGCTGCCGTCGCGCAGATCCATGAAAATGACCTTGCCCTGGAGCCGTTTGGCCATGACGCGCCCGGCGACGACGAAGCGCTGCCCCTTCGTCTCGTCGTAGCCCTCCTCGGTCAGATCGCCCTGCTCCGAGACAATTTCGCCGATCCGGTGAGAGACCCGGAAGCGGTTCGGGAACGGGTTTCCGCCCGCCTCCCGGATGGCCTCGAGCTTTCGGCGGCGCTGTTCGATCAACTCGCCGATTGGGCCCTCCGCTGCCGGGACGGAATCCCCTTCCGGGACGGTATCTTTTTTGTTTGGTGACGATTCGCTCATAAGTGACTGGCTTCCTTGCTCGCGGGTAATGGCCTGTGCGAGAGGCCTTAGTCACGAGGCCTTAGCTATGGGGGCCCGCCTCGGCCCGGCTCTCAATCAGGGACAATAAATAAGCGTCGATGAATT
>NYYB01000005.1 GCA_002685755.1 Nitrospinota bacterium | reverse complement strand
GTTCTCGCCAATAACCGTCAGCCACCAAGGCACCTCGTCCTCGGCGCCGATCTCGAAGGGCACGAGCTGCTGGCGCGTAACGATCTGGCTCATGGCCGAGCGGAAGCGGTTGTACAGGATAGTGATGCTATCGGTCTCCCCGCGCAGGAAGCGACCGATCATTTTTTCCGCCACCTCGGCGGCCAGCTCTTCGGGAACGCATCCCGAAACATTGGGGAAACTTTCCGCGATCACCGTGTTGCGACACTGAAAATAATCGTTTCCTTTCCGTCCCACCAGGATCAGCCGCGTCTCCACCTCATTGCCCTTGTCGCGGATAAAAGTCTCCGCGGTGCGGATCAGATTGGCGTTGTACCCGCCGCACAGTCCCCGGTCCGATGTGAACAACACGAGGTCGACCCGCTTCTCCTCGCGGGCCACCAGCAGCGGGTGCGCCTCGGCGGAGACCCGTAGAGAGAGATTCTTGAGAAGATCGGTTATCTTCTCCGCGTAGGGGCGGGCTTGGAGCACGGCATCCTGGGCGCGGCGCAGCTTGGCCGCCGCGACCATCTTCATCGCTTTGGTAATCTGCTGGGTATTACGGATCGATCCGATCCGCTTTCGTATGGCTTTGAGGGATGCCATTATTCTTTGAAGGTCGAGTTAAACTCCTTCAGGAGCTCGCTGACCCTGGTACGGAGATCCCCGTCGATCTCGCGCTTCTTGACGATCTCGGGAAACAGGTCCGGAGACTTCGATTCCACGAAGTCGAAAAGCTCTTGTTCGTATTTTTTAAGGGCTTCGACCGGAAGGTGATCGACAAAACCGTTCGTCCCGGCAAAGATGATTAGGATCTGCCGCTCCACGGGAAGGGGTTCGTACTGGCCCTGCTTGAGGATCTCCACCAGTCGGCTTCCCCGTGCGATCTGCCTCTGGGTGGCCTGATCCAGGTCGGAGCCGAACTGGGCGAAGGCGGCCATTTCCCGATACTGCGCGAGATCGAGGCGCAGAGTACCGGCGACCTGCTTCATCGCCTTGATCTGCGCGGAGCCGCCGACACGCGAGACGGAAAGGCCGACGTTGATGGCCGGCCTGACGCCCGAATAGAACAAATCCGTTTCCAGGTAGATCTGGCCGTCGGTAATGGAGATCACGTTGGTGGGGATATAGGCGGAGACGTCGCCCGCCTGGGTCTCGATGATGGGCAGGGCCGTTAGCGAGCCTCCTCCCAAACCATCGTTCAGCTTGGCCGCGCGCTCCAGAAGGCGGGAGTGGAGATAAAAGACGTCGCCCGGAAAGGCCTCCCGGCCCGGCGGTCGTCTGAGGAGAAGCGAAAGCTGGCGGTAAGCGACGGCGTGCTTGGAAAGGTCGTCGTAGATCACGAGGGCGTGACCTCCAGTGTCGCGGATGTGTTCCCCGATGGTACAGCCGCTGTAGGGGGCGATGAACTGCAGCGGAGCGGACTCGGACGCCGTGGCAGTGACGATTACCGTGTAGTCCATGGCCCCGTGCTGTCTGAGCCGATCGACGACCTGGGCCACGGTGGATCGCTTCTGTCCAACGGCCACATAGATGCAGGTGACGTTGCCGCTTTGCTGGTTGATGATGGTATCCACGGCCAGCGCCGTCTTGCCGGTTTGTCGATCTCCGATTATCAGCTCCCTTTGACCACGCCCGATGGGGATCATCGCGTCGACGGCCTTGAGACCGGTCTGCAGCGGTTCTTTAACAGGCTGGCGCGCGACCACGCCGGGCGCTTTGAGCTCGATTCTTCTTCTCTCCTGGCTCTCGATGGGGCCTCGGCCGTCGATGGGTTCTCCCAGGGGGTTGACGACCCTTCCCACGAGGGCGTTGCCTACCGGCACCTCGGCGATCCTGCCGGTGCGCTTTGCCGCATCCCCTTCCTTGATTAAATGGGACTCGCCGAATATCGCCGCCCCCACGTTGTCCTCTTCCAGGTTGAGCACCATTCCGTAGATACCGTGGGGGAACTCCAGGAGTTCACCGGCGGCGGCCTTATCGAGGCCGTAGATGCGGGCGATCCCGTCACCTGTGGAGATGACGGTGCCGACCTCCTCCATCTCCACGGCCTTATCGTAGTCCTGAATCTGTTGCTTGATGATGCGGCTGATCTCCGCCGTTCCTATGTCCATCGTATTCCTCCTGCCTCAATATCCTCGCTCGATGTTGGTTCTGATTCTTTCCAACTGGGCCCGTACGCTGCCGTCATAGACCTTGCCCTCTAGCTCGATCAGAGCTCCGCCGATGAGGGCGGCATCGATTTCTTCCTCGAGAACGATTTCCTTGCCGCAGATCTTCTGAAGTTCGCCGCGAAACCCCTCCAGCCTGGACTCCCCGAGCGGACCTGGTACGACGACACGCGCCTTCACCCGTCCCTTGGCTTCATCCAGGAGGCGCCGATAATGGAATACAATGGCGGATAGATAAGCCAGGCGATCCCGATCCACCAGGAGCGATAGAAATTGTCTGGACAAGGGGGATAGCTGAAGACCCTCGGCCACCTGAAGGGCGATCCTTTTTCGGTTCGGCAAGCCGAAGGCCGGGTTGTTCAGGACTGTAATCAGTGAGGAGCCCTCGTAGGCCCGGAGGAAATCTTCCATTTCCTGCCCTATGGCCTCGCCCTTGTCTTCCTCTTGGGCAAGTTGGAACAGCGCCCTAGCGTATCGGCGTCCCAATCTCCCCTCTATCATCCGCTCTCCTTTATCCCGAGCAGGAACTGATCAAGGAGATGCTGCTGGTCGGCATCTCGGAAGTCGGCCTTGATGATCTGCTCCGCAGCGGCCTGAGCCATGAGCGCCATTTCCTTGCGCAACTCGTAGCGCGCAACCTTCACTTCCTGCTGGGCGACGAAGTCGGCGTCCGCTTTGATTTTAGCTGCGGACTCCTCGCTTTCTCGAAGTAACCTGGTCCTCTCTCTTTCACTCTCGGCCCGCAACGTATCCAGGATATTTTTCTTTGCCTCTTCCAATCGACTCAATCGATCCCGATAGTCCCGAAGGGTGGCTTCAATTCGCCCCTTGGCCTCGCTGGCCCCTGTGACGTCAGTCAGGATTCGTTCCCGGCGGCTTCGCAGGTGTCCTTTGAGGGCGGGTAGGGCAAAGCGCTTGATGAGGTAAGCGAAGATCAGAAAGTTGATGAGGGGGTAGATCAGCTGCGTGATGGAGGCGGAATGACCCTCCGCCCCTGCGGAAGCGGCCCAAGCTTGGGCCAACAAGAGTTGCGTGAGGGGAATCATCTCACCGGCCTCCCGAGGATTTTCTCCGCCATTTGTCGGGCGATGCCCTCGGCTTCCGTCGCCGCCACTGAACGCGCGGCTTGAACCTCTCGCTGAATTTCTTCCCGGACCGACTGGAGAAGCTTGGCCGCCTCTTCCTGGGCTTGAGACAAGATTCGCTCTCGTGCCTGAAGGGTTTCGTTGCGAACCGCTTCCTTAATAGTGTTTCCCTCTTCTCCGGCCTGCGCGATCTGGCTCTCGTATCGGCTGCGCAAACGCTCTCCCTCTTTCGTGAGGGATTCGACCTCGGCCTTGACCCCTTCGGTTTTTCGTTCCCTCTCTTCGATGAGTTCGCGAAAGGGGATAAAAACCAGCTTGGAAAGAAGAAACCAGAAGACCAGGAAGGAGATGACCTGGATGAAAACGGTGTAATCCAAGGATATCATGAAGTGTTCTACGGAAACGCTAGGTTCAAAAAAGCATTCCTAGCTTTGCTTTGTAAGTTGACCGAGAACAGACGAAAAACTCTGGAGCAGGTCGAAACTCAAGTCCAGGGCTATCTCTCCGTGTCGTCGATCAGCTGCTGGCCCCCCCCTAACGGCCTTCTCCTTAATCTCCTATAGGAGGAAGTCCTATTCTGATGGATTTATTGTACCTTCTTACGGCGTAGCGCCAGCAAAAAAACACCCCATTCTCTCCGTCTCATCAGCGACCTTCGGCCTCCCAAGGGGAGCCCTTCCTTATTAGAATAAGCTCACAGGCCCGCCCAGAGAAGGTGCCGTGGGTCCCTCCTCATTCAAACCGACGGAGTTCGAGTCTGCGTTCGGAGGATCCGGAGATAGGGATTTTCTTTACCAGAATCCCTCTCAGATCAAAGGATTTTTTGTATAACATCGGGGGATATTATTGTCAAAAGAGGACTACCCAGCGTTTCCCATCATCATCCCGAGGATTCGATCGAAATCCTCTTTGGAATAATAGTCGATCTCTATCTTGCCTTTCCCCGTCTTGACTTTGTGTGCGAGCCGCACCTTGGTTCCCAGATATCGCTGCAGATCCTCGATCAGGGAGGTGAGGTTGACATCCGTCGGGACAGCCCCTCCTCTTTCCCTTTTCACTGACTTAAGCCGTCGGACCAGGCGCTCTGTTTCTCGCGTTGAAAGACCTTTGGTTATGACCACACGGGCCGCGGAGAGCATAATTGCCTCACGCTCCAACCCCAGCAACGCCCGCGCCTGACCGGCGGCAAGTTTGCCGTCGGCAACTTCCTTTTGAATCTCCAGCGGCAGTTGAAGCATGCGTATGGAGTTCGCAATAGTCGGGCGGCTCTTGCCCAGTCTATCGGCAATTTCCTCCTGTGTCCGACCGAACTCTTCGTGCAGACGCTTGTAGCCCCGGGCCTCGTCGATGGGGTTTAGATTTTCCCTCTGGAGGTTTTCGATGAGGGCGAGTTGGAAGGCCTCCGGGTCGCTGGCCTCTCTGACGATGACAGGAACTTCCCTCAGTCCCGCCTTGGTGGCGGCCCGCAGTCGACGCTCACCCGCGATCAGTTCGTAGCCATTCCCCCGGCGGCGCACTACGAGGGGTTGAATGAGTCCCTTTTCACGGATGGAGCTGGCCAACTCGTCGATTGTCACCTCGTCAAAGGAATGGCGAGGTTGGACCGGGTTGGGGGCGATCCTCTCCCGCTCCACGGAAAGCTGTAAACTCCCCGGTACTTCATAGTCGGGGATGAGGGCCCCGAGACCTCTACCCAATCCTTTCTTTTCCATGACTTTGTTCCTCCTCCCTGTTCATGAGTTCTCTGGCGAGCTCCGAGTAACTCTGTGCTCCGGTAGAGCGGACGTCGTACAGAAGGGCGGGTTTGCCGTGACTTGGACTTTCGCTGAGGCGCACATTGCGATGGATGACGGTGCGGAAGAGACTGTCGGGAAAGTGTTGCTGCAACTCATCGGCTACCTGGTGCGACAGACGGCTGCGACCATCGAACATCGTAAGTAGAATTCCCTCAAGGGAAAGCGTGGGGTTTAAATTCTTTTGTACCAGCTTGAGGGTTTCCAGAATGGAGCTTAATCCCTCCAGTGCGTAGTACTCGCACTGAAGGGGCACCAAGAGAGAATCGGCGGCTGTGATGGCATTCAAGGTAAGAAGCCCCAATGAAGGTGGGCAGTCGAGAATCATATAATCAAAGCGATCGCGCACCATGTTCAATGCCTCTTTGAGTCGCCGTTCCCGCTCGTGAGTGCCTACCAGTTCGATCTCGGCGCCAATGAGGTCTTTGCTCGCAGGAGCGATTTTTAAGTATGGGAGCTCGCTATCACAGAGAATTTCACTCAGGAGACTGGCGCCGATCATCGCATCGTAGAGGCTCCTGCCCAGCTTCGATCGATCGATTCCAAGACCCGTTGTGCTGTTGCCTTGGGGATCGACATCGACAAGGAGGGTTCTCCTTTCGGCTGCTGCAAGTGAAGCCCCAAGATTTACCGCCGTGGTGGTTTTTCCGACACCGCCCTTTTGGTTCGCTATTGCTATAATTTTAGCCATAGAAACTTCTTTAATATTAATATGTTACTAGATTTCCTCCTGTTTAACCAATTTAATATCATAGCGAATCGGAAAAGGGAAGAAAAAAATGTTTCACGTGAAAAATTATTTTTTATTATATATTAGGAGGTTCCTCCTTTCGTTGCCGATGGGTAGAAAATAACTTTCCAGGCGGCTTTTGGAAAATTCAAATTCGCTAATTCTATCAACCATGCTTTGAAACTGTTGGATACCTTTAGGCCCATGCATCACTAAGCAATCACCGCCCGAACATAAAAATGGTGCGGCGATCCGGAGGGTTTGCTTGAGAGTTCCCAATGCT